>DASUEL010000531.1:0-10093 GCA_036275095.1 Bdellovibrionales bacterium | reverse complement strand
CGATTTGCATTCACAAAAAATAACTCGTCCTCATCTGAAACCTGAAATGGTTTTCACATGACGCGACACCGCGTGAGTTTGTTTTAGTGTTGTTGTGACTCCACTCCCGCGAATCAGCTCGAAGACGTTCGTTCTGAAGTGGCACTCTCATTGCTATGGAATGATTTCAGAAAAGGAGTTCCATATGAAACAAACATTTTTCGCGGCGATCTTAGGAGTCCTGACTCTGAGCTCGACCGCGTTTGCCCAATGGGGCGGAAGCTTGACTCAAGAGGTTCAAGCCCTGCGCCAAGATACCCGTCAACTCGACCGCATGATCAATCGGAGCAATCTCGATTTTCAGACGAAGATGAACGCGGAACAGCTCGTTCGCCAAGCTGACAATCTGAGCGAGTGCTTGCTGCTTCAAGATGACGGCTTCAATGGCCGCCCTGGCAGGCCTGAGCGACCGAACCGTCCCGATCGTCCTGACCGCGGCTGTGAAGCCGTCGCTCAACGGGCGCAAATGACGCTTTCACAGATCGAACGCCAGACCGTTTACGCCGCCCCCCGTATCCGCCAGCAAGTTCGGCAAACGCGACAGTCACTGAACCGCGTGATCGCGGCCAGCCAAGACCAAGGCGGAACGAAGCTTGTGGCCCGCGGTGAGATGAACCGCGTGCGTTTCGACCTCCGTGGAAACCGCCCGCAGAACATCTTGAACAAGTGTCTTCGGTTCGCCGACGAATACAGAATTCGCCGCGTTTATGACCTGGTCGTGAACGGCCGCCGCATCAATATCAACAATGCGAGCGCCGAAGAAGCCTGCCAAGTCGTTGCCCGCGCGGCCCAATAAACCAACCCTTAAAACAGAACGTGGGGAGGAGGACCGTCTCCTCCCTCCCTCCTCCCCATTTTCTGCCCCGTACGCCCCCTCGCCTTTTGACATCCCAAGCGTCCGAGACTAGCTTTCTTGGGCATGGAAAAGCCCCAATTTGCCGTAGTGCGTCCTACCAAGGCTCTGAACGCCAAATCCCTGGAATGCCAGGTTTCACCGCTATCAAAACTGAAATTGTTTAGGTCGCCCACGCGCTGGTCGCGAGCCGCGAAGCTGCAGTTTTCAGAGAGCGCGAAAAAAGCGCTGAAAGATCTCACAGAAAGCTCAAAGACCGCAGAGCTTTTCCTCAAGTTCGATGCCGGCGGCGAATGGCGGGGGCTCTTCGTCGCGGACGGAATTGAAACCTTCGCGCTTCACGGCGGTCTCCGCAAAGCTTTCGAAGGCGCGCTCAAGGCGCGTGAAGGTGAAACCGTTCGTCTCACGCTGACGGGCCTTACGCCCGAAAACCAGGCGCGCGCGTTGGCTGGGTTCGCAAGTCTCACGCTTCTCTGCGCCTGGAAGCCCGACCGTTACGGAAAGAAAACCAAACCTGGCGCCAAGACCGTCGCACGGGTCGAAGTCGTTACCGACCTGCCGGACGCCGATGTGAAATCCATTACGCGCGAGGCGCTGGCGCTTGCCGAAGGCAACAATCTGGTGCGCACGCTGGGCCAGGCTCCCTCGAACGTGCTCAACCCGGCAAGCTATCGCAAACAAATCGAGACGCGTGCGAAACAGCGAAAATACAAAGTTGATTTTTACGACCGCATAGACCTGACGAAGCTCGGTGCCGGTGCGTTCCTCGCGGTCACCCAAGGGTCGCTCGAGGACGAAGGCGGAATCGTTCACTTGCACGTGCCCGGCAAAGGAAAAGCGAAAAAGAAGCTCGTGCTCGTCGGCAAAGGATTATGTTTCGATACGGGCGGGTACAACATTAAGACCGGCGCCTATATGCACGGCATGCACAAAGACATGCTGGGCTCGGCCATCGCGCTCGCGATCTTCGAGACGATCGTGGCGATGGATTGGGACCTCGAGGTTCACGCGTATCTCGCCCTGGCCGAGAATCTCATCTCACACCGCGCTTACCGGCCTAACGACGTCGTGACGGCGCTCGACGGCACGACGATCGAAGTGGTCGACACGGATGCCGAAGGCCGAATGGTGCTTTCAGACACCTTGGCCTTGGCCCGCAAACAAAAACCCGATTTGCTCATCGACTTCGCGACGCTCACAGGCTCGGCCATTCGCGCGCTCGACACCCGCCGCTGCGCGGTCTTCTCGCCCGATGCGGAGCTGGCCAGCCTCGCCTATCAAGTCGGCGAAGCGTGCGGCGAGCGCACCTGGGTATTCCCCATGGGCGACGATTTCAAAGAGGGTCTCAAATCAGAGATCGCCGATTTGCTGCAATGCTCGCATGGCCCGAACGCCGATCATAGTTACGCGGCCACGTTTCTCCACCACTTCGCCGGCGCCGAGACGCCCTGGCTGCATCTCGATCTGACGGCCGCGAACAACAAAGGCGGGCTTGGTTTGGTGAGCTCCGAGACGACCGGCATCGGCGTGCGCTGGGGCTACGAAGTGGCGAAGAGGTATTTCAAAGATGTCACTTGAGGTTTTCGGCCTGAACGGAAGACGCGCGCTCGTCTGCGGCGCAAGCCAAGGCATCGGCCGCGCGATCGCAAAGGCCTTCAGCGAGTCAGGAGCCGAAGTCATATTGCTCGCCCGCACACGTGAAAAACTCGAAGAGCTCCAGCGCGAGCTCGCGCCCCGCAAGACAATCGTGCTCGAAGCCGATCTCGACGATCACCGGCAGCTCGAGCAAAAAGTTAAAGAGACCATCGCGGCCGGCCCCATTCACATTCTCGTCAACAATGCCGCGGGACCCGCGCCCGGCCCGATCCTCAATGCCGAAGCCGACGCGTTTCTCACGGCGTTCAAGCGCCACATCGGCGCGGCCCAATTGCTCACGCGCCTTCTTTTGCCCGGCATGAAGAGCGCGGGCTACGGGCGCATCGTCAACGTCATCTCGACCTCGGTGCGCGAGCCGATTCCGAACCTCGGCGTCAGCAACACCATTCGCGGCGCCATGGCCTCGTGGGCGAAAACGGTCGCCGGCGAGCTGCCTCCGGGAGTCACGATCAACAATATCCTCCCTGGTTACACGGCAACGCCACGGCTCGAATCGCTCAAGAAAAACACGTCCGATAAGCGCGGCATCTCAACCGCCGAAGTCGAGCGCGAATGGATCCAGGCGATTCCCGAGGGCCGCATCGCGCGCCCCGAAGAAATCGCGTGGGCCGCGACGTTTTTGGCTTCGCCCGCGGCCGCCTACATTCGCGGCGTCAGCCTGGCCGTCGACGGCGGGCGCATGAAAGGCATGTAATGCGATTCGACGTCTTCTTCGCCATCAGCCAGACGCCCGTTGACGGCTACATGCCGGCCGAAGCCGAAATGTTTCGCAATTTCTTTGCTCAGGTCGAAGCCGCCGACCGCCTCGGCTATGAAATCGCCTGGGTCGCCGAAAGCCATTTTTCGAGTGAGACGCAAAAGACGCACAAGCAGCCGGTGATTCCACACTGGGAAGGCGAAGTCGGACTCAACGTCGACATTTTTCAGCTGAGCCACAAAATTTTTCAGCGCACGAAACGCATTCATACGGGCTCCGCCGTCATGAACATCCTCTGCAACGGCGGCCCCATCGCGGCAGCCGAAAAGGCCGCGGCGTTTTGCGCGCTTCACGGGCTCGAGCCCTCCGAGCGCCGCAAACTCCACTTAGGATTCGCGGCCGGCCGCTTCGATTTCATGAACCGTACGACCGGCATCGTCGCGCGCTCGGCTCTTGAAGAGGCCGCCTGGCCCGTGGTCAAAGGCAAGATCTTCAACGAAGCGGCCGAAATTTTCGTTCGACTTCTGAAAGGCGAAACTCTTTCGAGTGAAATGATTCCCGCGCCCGTCTTGAAGCGCGAAGATTTTCGCTCCGATGCCGATTGGTCGAAGGCCTTTCAGGCCGCCGGCGCCCAGCCCGATGCCCAAAGCCTTCCGCTCGCCCGCCGCTGGAATTTTGAAAACACCAAAATCATTCCGCAGGAGTGGCGCCGCGAGCTGCTTCAGCTGGTAATCGGCTCGCATGATCCGCTCCTCCAAGAGTACGTGAACCGCTTCATGCCCGTGCAGGTTTTCAACCTCTCGATCACCAAATCCGAAATCATCGAAGACACCCATCGCCGCATGACGAAAGCTTATCATCGCGACGGCGGGCCATGGAGACGCGAGTACATGCCGCGCACGGTATTCGTTTTCATCAACGAGCAGCCGGGCCTCACACCCGAGCAGCGCCGCCACGCGGCCCACAATGAGGCGCGCGCGGCGCTCGGCGCCTATTGGAAAGCGCTCGAGGGCACGCTCGATCCCAAAAAAGTCGAGGGCGCCGCCGACAACGCGCTCATCGGCAATGCTGACGACATCGCCAAACAAATCCGCGAGCGCTTTCACCCCGACGACCGCCTGATGCTCTGGTTCGATTTTTTCAATCACGACAACAACCGCGTCATCGAAAACATGGAAGCCTTCATGAACTTAGTCGCACCGAAGGTGCGCCAATGAAACAGCATCCGAAGGTGCGCCAATGAAACAGCTTCCGAAGGTGAGCAAATGAGCTCGTATTATCCGAAATCGCCATTGGGCGAGAACTTCGACAAAATTCCAACCGGCCGCGACGTCGAGTGGGAGCCGCTCATCGATTACCGCCGCCACGATGTGAGCGAAACGACCATTCACGGCGCCGTTGCCTGGGTGTCGGGTAAACAGCTTGTGCACTCCTTCGGCGGAAACGTCTTATGTTACGGGCGCAGCATGATGAAGCCCATCATGATCAAAGTCTTCGCGAATGAGCTCGCGCCGCTTCTCGATTGGCCGCAAAGGGCGATCGCGGTATCGAGTCACAACGGCGACACCGAGCATGTGGCCGCCGCGCAAAGCATTTTGCCCGAGAGCGAGTGGGGCCTCATGCAGACGCCGCTCGACGTGCCGCTCATGCAGTTCGGCCGGCAGGTACGCAGGCCGCGCCGCTGGTATCACTGCTGCTCGGGCGAACACGCCGCGATTCTGCTCGGCTGCCGCGCCAAGGGCTGGAATCGCGCCGGCTACACGCTCCCCCAACACGAGTTCTTCAAAGAGTATCTCAATCAGGTTCGCCGCTTTCTCGGCGCCGACTGGTCCCCGCTGCGCGTGGCGCGCGACGGCTGCGGGCTGCCCACGATTTCGAACACCGTGACCGAGCTCGCGCAGATTTTCTCGGGGCTTGCGAAAAATCACAAAGAAGACTGGATCTGGGAGGCGATGATTCGCCATCCTGATCTCGTCGGCGGCTTCAACCGCCTCGACAGCACGATTCTAAAAACTTGCGAGGGCAAGGTGCTCGCGAAAGAAGGCGCCGATGGCCTCCTCGGTCTCTCGATCATTCATCCCGATTATCCGGAGGGTCTCGGCATCGTGATCAAGATCGCGCACGGCTGGAACCCGCAGGCCACCTGGTACATTGCACGCGGCATTCTCGGCGTGCTGGGCTTCAATCTGCGCAACCCGTATCCGCTCCGGCGGCAAAAAGCCTTTCTCGTTCCGGGTGTCGTTCCACCGAAGCTATTGCCGAAGCTCGAGTCGATACCCACGTGGGACGACTGGGATCCCGATCAAGACCGCTGGTATTTCGACTGGCAAAATTACCAAGGCGGGCCCGGCGAGCAAGGACGTGGACCATGACGATTCGAAAGCCGGTTTTCAATTTTATCGGCGGCGAGTGGCGCCCGCCCGAAACGGGCACTTATCTCGAAGACGCCGACCCGGCGACGGGCCAGACGATCACCCAGATTCCGCGAAGCGGCGCCGATGACGTCGCGAACGCGGTCAAAGCCGCGCGCTCGGCGTTCGAGACTTGGTCGAACGTGTCCATGGTTGAGCGCGCCGAGCTGCTCGAGGCCGTCGCCGGCCGCATCGAAGCGCGCATGAAAGAGCTCGCGAAGCTCGAGTCCATCGACACCGGCAAACCCTACGATCTGGCCATGCGGCTCGACATTCCGCGCGCGGTTTCGAACTTCCGCTTTTTCGCGCAGGCCATTCGCCAAACGTCGACCGGCTTTCACGAGATGCCCGGGGCCATCAACTACACGCTGAGGCAACCGATCGGCATCGCGGGCCTGATCACGCCGTGGAATCTCCCGCTCTATCTCTTGAGCTGGAAGATGGCGCCGGCACTTGCCATGGGCAACACCATCGTCGCAAAACCCAGCGAGCTCACTCCGCTTACGGCCGACGCGCTCGCGCAGATTTTCGAAGAGCTCAAAGCGCCTCCCGGAATTTTCAACCTCATACACGGCTACGGCCACGAAGCCGGCCAGGCACTCGTGGAACACCCTGAAATCGGCCTGATCTCATTCACGGGCGGCACGGTCACGGGCAAAAAAGTCGCGACGACCGCCGCCCCGATGTTCAAAAAACTCAGCCTCGAGCTCGGCGGCAAGAACCCCACGCTCGTCTTTGCCGATCGCTTCACTCCTGAAACCGTCAAAGGTGTTGCACGCTCGGCCTTTTTGAACCAAGGGCAAATTTGTCTGTGCGGCTCGCGCATCTTGGTCGAGCGCTCCATTCACGACCGCTTCACCGAGGAGCTCGCCCGCGAAATCAAAACATGGAAGATCGGCCCGCCCCAAAACGAAGGCGTGCAGTTCGGCGCGCTCATCTCGCACGATCACCTCGCGAAAATCGAGCGCTACGTGCAAATGGCACGCGAGCTCGGCGGCCGCATCGTCACCGGCGGCCAGCGCGCGAAGCTGCCCGCGCCCTACGATCGTGGCGCCTTCTACGAGCCCACAATCATTACGGGCTTGAGCTCGGGTTGCGAGCCCGCAACCGAGGAGATTTTCGGCCCAGTCATCACGGTCCATCCGTTTGACAACGAGGCGCAAGCCGTCACGATGGCGAACGAAGTGCGCTACGGCCTGAGCGCAAGCGTCTGGACTTCCGACCTCGATCGGGCTCACCGGGTGAGCCGCAAAATCGAAGCCGGCACCGTATGGGTAAATACGTGGCTGATGCGCGATTTGCGCGTTCCGTTCGGCGGCATGAAAGACAGCGGCGTCGGGCGCGAAGGCGGCGAGCATTCGCTCGAGTTTTTCAGTGAAAGCAAAAACGTCTGTATTCAACTGGGAGCATTCTGATGAAGGGCACAATCGTCGCGGGCGTTCTCGCGCCCCATCCTCCGCATCTGGTGTACGCGGAGAACCCTCCGCAAAACGAACCGAAGGCCGAGTGCGGCTGGGAAGAGCTGCGCTGGGGCTACGAGCGCTGCCGTAAAGCGATTCCGAATGACAGCTACGACGTCCTCGTCGTGCACTCGCCCCACTGGCCGACGCACATCGGCCACCATTTCTTGGGGGTGAAGCACATGGAAGGCCTCTCGGTCGACCCGGTCTTCCCGAACCTTTTTCGCTACCATTATAAGCTCGACGTCGACGTCGACCTCGCGCAAGCCATACATGATGAGGCGAAGTCAGCGGGCCTCGTCACCGCGATGATGAAGAACCCCGCCTACCGTGTCGATTACGGAACGATCATCTCGTGTCACTTGATGAACCCGTCGTGGAACAAACCCATTGTCTCGATTTCGGCGAACACCTCATACTTCGATTACAGCAACGACGTCGGCCAAAGCGAGATGACCAGGCTCGGCGAGGCCACCCGCCGCGCCATTGAAAAATCAGGAAAGCGCGCGGTACTGCTCGCAAGCTGCTCGCTCAGCCACAGGCATTTCACCGAAGAGCCCGAGATTCCCGAAGATATGACCCGCGAGCACGTCTACCACCACGGCCAGTACATCTGGGACATGCGCCTGCTCGAGCTCATTCGCAAGGGCCGCACGCGCGACGTGATGGACGCGCTTCCCGACTACATCGAGCAATCGGTCAGCGAGGTGAAGGCGGGCTCGCTCACCTGGCTGCTCGCAAGCCTCGGCTTTCCCGAGTACCCGGGAGAGGTGCACGCCTACGGCACCGTCATCGGAACCGGCAACGCGATCGTCAGCTGGAAACCAGAAGAGACTCGAACCTTGCCGAACCGTCCGGAGGCGCGCGTATGATCGTCAAAGGGTTGATCGTCCCTGGAAAGCCGCACCCACTCCTCGCGCCTGAAAAGGCCAAGCCCTGGGGCGAGATCCGAAAAGCCTATGAGGCCGCGCGCGCGGAGATCGACAAAGTAAATCCCGACGTGCTCGTCATCTACAGCACGCAGTGGCTGAGCGTAATCGGCCATCAAATTCAAGCCGACCCGAACCCGAAGTGGACGCACGTTGATCACGAGTGGCACGACCTCGGCACCATGCCTTATGAATTCCGCATGGACGCCCAGTACGCCGAAGCGTACGAGCGGGCGGCACGCGCCCGCGGACTGCACACCCGGCGCGTGAACTACCACGGCTTCCCAATCGACACGGGCACGGTGGTCGCGCTGAAGCTGCTCAACCCAGACAACAAATACGCCGCGTGCGTGGTCTCTTGTAACATGTACGCCGATCGCGCCGAGACGCTCGTGCTCGGCAAAGCCGCGGCCGATGCCGTGAACGCCACAGGCAAGCGGGCCGTCGCGATCGCGGTCACAGGCCTCTCGCATCGTCTGTTTACAAAACAGATTGAGCCCTCCGAAGATCGCATTTACTCGCTCAAAGACGACGAGTGGAACCGCAAGCTCCTCGAGCTATTAGGCCAGGGCCGGCTCGAAGACGTTTCGCAAGTGGCGCGCGAGTTCAGCAACCAGGCGAGCGGCGACCAAAAAATGAAGGCGCTCTGGTGGCTCGCGGCCTTCATGGGCCAGCACAACCGCTACGAAGGCAAGGTTCACGGCTACCAGCCGATCTGGGGCACGGGCGCCGCCGTCGTGTCGCTCACCCCGGGCGCCAAAGCCGAGCTGACCAAAGAATTCGACGAGGAAGACGTCGAGTTTTTCCGCGGAAACCAAAACGTCCTGAAGAAAGACGCCACCGCGACGGCGGCTGCCGTAGCTCCCGAGTCGTCCACGACACCGACACTCTCAAAACCGCCGATATCGAAAACCGCGCCGGGCGCGAAACCTTCAACGCCGGCTCCGCCGCGGGCGCCAGCGGACGCAAACGACGATCTTTACCGTCGCGCCTCGCCCGCTGACGGCGCGATACGCACGGACAAGGCACCCAAGCCCGTCGGCGCGTATCCGCACGCCCGGCGCGTGGGCGACCTGCTTTACCTCTCAGGCGTCGGTCCGCGCCAGCCCGGCACGAACGAGATTCCGGGCGGTCCCGTTCGCGACAGCCAAGGCAAGCCGCTCAATTATGATGTCGCGGCTCAAACGCACGCGGTGATCAAAAACGTGAAAGACATTCTCGAGGCTTCGGGCTCGTCGCTCGAAAATGTGCTCGATGTCTCGGTGTTCTTGATCGACATGGATCGCGACTTCCCAACGTTCAACAAAGTTTACGCCGAATATTTCGGTACGATTCAGCCGACCCGTACGACCGTGGCCGTGACGGCGCTCCCCACACCGATCGCGGTCGAGCTGAAAGTGATCGCAAAGGCTTGATGTGAACTATTCGAAGATCATCGACATATCGCCCGTGATTTCGCCGCAAATCGCGGTCTGGCCGGGAGATCGACCGTATAACCACGACTTCAGCCTTCAAATCGCGAAGGGCCACAACATCGATTTGAGCTCGTTCACGACCACGGTTCATGTGGGCGCGCACGCGGACGCCCCCTCCCACTACGCGGCCAAAGCGATTTCGATCGAACGTGTGAGGCTCGAGCCCTATCTTGGGCCCGCCCAAGTCACGGAGGTACGGCTCGCACGCGGCGCTCGCATCCGCCCCTCTGACATCGGTGACGAGCTGCGCGCGCCGAGGCTTCTCATCAAAACGGGCTCGTTCCCCGATCCGAATCGCTTCAATCAGGATTTCAATAGTCTTTCGGCCGAGCTCATCGAATGGCTCGCGAAGCAAAAAACCGTCTTGGTCGGAATCGACACGCCGTCGATCGATCCGTTCGACGACAAAGTCCTAGAGAGCCATCAGGCCCTGGCCAAAAGCGGGTTGAGAAATCTGGAGGGTTTGATCTTACGGGATGCGGCTCCGGGCCTTTACAGTCTTATTGCCCTGCCCCTGCCTCTTCAAGGTGCAGACGCCTCTCCGGTCCGCGCCGTTCTGTTGGCCCCGTAGTT
>DASUEL010000530.1:0-2691 GCA_036275095.1 Bdellovibrionales bacterium | reverse complement strand
CGCCGCGGGCACGGCTTACGCAAGCTCGCCCGCGGGCCGCGCGCTCTACGGCTACATTCTCTTGAAAAACGGGATGCCGACGCTCGCGTTCGAAACGCTGTTTCAGGTTTCAAAACCCGAAGCGATTCCAGGCGAGCTTCGCGCGCTCTGGGCCGCCGCCGTCTCGACCGAAAATCCTATTTGGCTCTACGCCGATTATAAGTGGAAGTCGTCGTGGCAAATCGTGTTCGGAAAGGACCTTCAGCTCCGCAAAGGCGCGCTCGAAAACGCCAGCCTGAAAAACGCGCGCGAGCTCAAAAAGGCCGAGCAGCTGCTCACCCGCACGACGGCCCACACGCCCGAATGGGCGCGCCTGCACTGGCAGCTCGCGACCTCGAAGGCGATTCTCGATCAAAATTCGCAGGCACAAAGGCACCTGCAAACGCTATTGGCCTCGAAACAAAAAGTTATCGGCCGCGACCAGATTTTGATGGCGATCGGCCGCCTGCACTTTCAGCGCAACCAGTTTCAAGACGCCTTGAGCGCTTACAACCAGGTCTCTAAGGCTTCGGACTACTGGCTCGAAGCGCTCGAAGAGAAAGCATGGACTTACATTCGCTTGGGCGATTATCGCAAAGCCCTCGGCCAGCTCGAGACGGTGCTCACTCCGGTATTCGCGGCCGAGCTTGGTCCCGAGCCGTATTTCGTGCGCAGCTTTTCGAATCTGAAAATCTGCGACTTCCAGTCGGTCTTCAAAACGCATGACGAGTTCAAATCGAAATACCGCCAACGCACCTTGGATTTGCAGGCACTCGCTCAAACGGGCCAATCGCCGGCGCTCAGTGGCGCGCTCTCCAAAATGATGAGCGGCGCGACCCGCTGGTCGCAGTTCGGCCCCGACGTCGAAAAGCTCCCGCGCTTTTTTCACCGCGATCAGTCCGTCGATCGGTTGATGCAAAGGGCCCGCGCGCTCGCGGCCGAAAAGACCCAGCTTGCGAACCTCGTCGCCAGTGTACGTGACGAGTACGCCAGCACGCGCATGGAAGACTCGCTGGGCCGTAACCAGATCGACATGAACAACAAGATCGCCGCGATCCAAATGGCGGTTACGGCGAAAGTCCGCAAGCTTGCCAACGCGGAGCTTGAAGAGATCTCGCGCATACTTCGTAAGCTCCATATCGTGGAGGCCGAATCCATTCAGCGCCTGCATCTTTATGACAAAGATGCGGCGCGCGCCGAGACGAAGTTCGCAGATGTCGGCGACTCCGACACGCTGGTGTTCCCGGCCGACGGCGAAGTCTGGCTCGACGAACTCGACCATTACGAAGTGAACGCGGCCGGTTGTCCGGCACCGAAAAAACGCGGCGGCTGATCCGGCGACAGTCATTTTCATCCGGCGGCAGCCGCCTGGCGGCTGTACCCGGATGTCCGGACCTGCTAGCCTCAAGGAATGTGCGGAATCGGTGCGATCCTTCGCCGCGGCCCGGACGCCGCGGGTCCGGTCGCGGAGCTCACGAACTCCATCAATAAGATGTGCTCACAGCTGCGTCACCGCGGACCGGACGGCGCCGGCTATGCCGTCATCGGCGGCGGCGCCGGAGTTCTCGGACATGTCCGTCTAAGCGTCATCGACCTCGAGGGCGGGCGGCAGCCCATGCATAATGAAGACGGCTCCGTCACGATCACGTACAACGGCGAAATCTACGACTACAAAGACCACCGCGCGAAGCTCGAAGCCGCGGGGCACGTGTTCCGCACTCAGTCCGACACCGAAGTCATCGTGCATATGTACGAAGAGTACGGGCTCGGCTTTCTCGAGCATCTCAATGGCGAATTCGCGTTCGTACTCTGGGATGAGACACGCAAGCGACTCGTGGCCGCGACGGACCGATTCGCCATCAAGCCGCTTCATTACCGGCTGACGGCGCGGCACGCGCTCTTCGCATCAGAGGCGAAGGCGATCTTCGCCGCCGGTCTCGAGAGCGATCTTCAGGCCGGGGCGCGATCTTTCAGCAATGATTTTCTCGTGGGTCCCCTCTTCGGAGCGTTCCCGGACGGCATCACTCTATTCGAAAATGTAGCGTCACTCCCGGCCGCGCACCGGCTCGTCATCGAAGGCGGGCGCGCGCCGCGCCTCGAGCGTTACTGGATGCCAGCTTTCGCGACCGACGAAGCCATGACGTTCGAAGCCGCGCGCGACGGCGTGCGTACGCACTTCGAAAATGCGGTTCGCCGCCGCCAGATCGCGGACGTCGACGTCGGAACCTATTTGAGCGGCGGCCTCGATTCGACTCTCGTCTGCGGTTTGATGTCGAAACACACGCGCCGCCTCAAAGCGTTCAACGTCGGCTTCGGCGGAACTGAGTTCGACGAGTCGGGTCTCGCGCGCAAAATTGCGGACCATTTCGGCGCCGAATTCGAGTCGGTCAACTGCGACGAGCGAGTCCTCCTCGACAACCTCGTGACGACGCTCTGGCACGTCGAAAAACCGATCGCGAACTCGAATGCGGTCGCGAAGTTCGTGCTATCCAAGCTCACACGGGAACGCGGCTACAAAGTCGTCGTCACCGGTGAAGGCTCCGACGAGGTCTTCGGCGGTTACCCTTATTTCAAGCAAGAGCGCATCTGGCGAATGCGAGACCGGCGCCGGGCCAACCTTCTGATGAAACGGTTTCGCGCGCTCGAGCGCCGCTCTGAAAGCCTTCTTTGGAC
>DASUEL010000529.1:0-6310 GCA_036275095.1 Bdellovibrionales bacterium | reverse complement strand
AGGTTCATTGTAAAAAGAGTTTCGAAGCCGCGCCAGCCTGACTCGACCGTGGGGCGGCTGGGCCTTTGCCCTGTCATTTCATTGGCTTTTGGTGAAGGTGGTCTCGCACTAAACTAATGGTATGCGAGTGAAATTCGCGCTCTTACTTTTCTTGTGCCCGCCGCTCATGTCGTGCAGCAATCTGTTCACCGACTTGTCGGATCGCGATTCGAACAAGGCCAAGCTTTACGACGCAAAACGGGCGCTTGATCGTTCCGATTGGACGGTCGCAATCGAGAAGCTCAACTCGCTGAGCTCCACGTACCTTCTGAGGCGCGACGTTCGCGCCATGCTGGCATCGGCCTATGCCGGCCGCTGCGGCATGGATTTTTTGAATCTCGTCGACGCGATCTCGAACAACACCGATCCGGCGGCGACGCTTTTCAAAACGCTCATGGCGACCATGACCGATGCGACTGATGCTTCGATCATCGACTGCTACACCGCCGAATCCACTTTGAACAGTATCGGTGTCGCGAGCGACCGGACCGTTGATGAGAATCTTCTCATGGCGTTCGTGCAATTCGGAAAAATCGGCGCCATCCTGAACTTTCTGGCCGATGTCGACGGAAACAACGAGTTTTCGACCCCCGGAGACGCGGCATTCGACCCTTGCCAGAATACGTCGCTGCCTGAATCCGACACCGCGACCAGCAAAGCCAGCGCGAATCAGCTCGTGGCTTCGCTCGCGATTCTGATCGAAGCGCTTGAAGCCACCAGTTCGACAATCGCGCAAGATGACCTCGGTGATCTGCAGGCAATCTGCGATCAGGCGGGTACCGTCAACGACATCTGTTCGGCAACCGACGCATCGGCCGTCACAACCGACCAGCGTCGCACCATACGCGCGATCATTCGCGGAAACGAAGTCGGGTTCAAAATTCCCGACGCTCCGGCGGCCGGCCTACTATGCGGTTCTTGACGGTTCTCGCATTCGCATTCGTAACCGCCGGTGCCACGCTGGGCTCCGCCGCCGAACTCTACGAAATGAACACGAACGTACGCGCGCTCGGCATGGGCAATGCGTTCACCCCAATCGTCGACGACAAAGACTCGCTCTTCTACAACCCCGCGGGCCTCGCGAAAGTCCGCGGCATCAATTGGACGATCATGGACCCGCGCTTCGGCGTCGACGGCTATGACGTGGTCAGTACCGTCGCCTCCGCGCAGTCCGATTCGAGCTACGTCGAAACTCTCCGCCGCATTTTCGGAAAAAATCTCTGGCTAGGCGGCGGAGCGAAAATGGCCTTGGCGATTCCGGGCTTCGCGTTCGCGATTTATGACTCGGCAGAAGTCGCGGCCTACCTCAGCAATCCGGCCTTTCCGAATATGAACTTGCGTTATCTGAACGACTACGGCGCGGCTATCGGAGTGGGCGTCGACGTGGCCGACACGTTTCAGTTCGGCGTCGTCGGTAAACGCATCACGCGCATGGGCGGCGAGTTTCCGTTCGGCTTGAGCACGCTCGGCACGCTGACAAACGCCGATATCACGCGCCAGCTCAGCAACCAGGGCACGGGTTACACACTCGATTTTGGCTCGACCGTCACGATTCCCGCGGGCATCGTCACGCCGATTTTCTCGCTCGTCTGGAAACAAATTGGATCCACCACGTTTAGTCGTGACACCGGAACGGCGGCGCCCCCGCGCATTCAAGACGAGATCATTTTCGGATTCGCCGCGCCCATCGATCTTCCTGGTTTGAACATCAATCCCGTTTTCGACTTCAAGCACATCAATCGCACGGATGAGCCGCTCGGAAAGAAGCTGCATCTTGGTGTCGAGTTCGAGCTGCCGGTTATCCGCGTGCGCGGCGGGCTCTCACAAGGCTATTGGACTCTCGGCGCCGGAATCGACATGGAGTTTCTCAAGATCGACGCGGCTTCCTACGGCGTCGAGCTCGGAGAATACCCGGGGCAGCACGAGGACCGGCGCTATCTGCTTCAAGCCACCATGGAGATCGGGCTTGATCCCGGCTTCGGTTTTCTTGGCGGCGGCGGAAAGGGCGGCAAAGGCAGCTCCGGCGGTGCGAGCCGCGGCGTGAAACCCCGCCGCTGAATCGGTCGCATTTAAGGACACGCCTTAGGCCCAAATGCGTGACACTCGCGCGCCCGTTCACTACAATCGCGGCGAATGATCACGGTCACCAGGCTCGCGAGCCCTTCAGAAAAGAAGCGAATTTTCGACGCGTTCGACGGCGGCCGGCAAACCTGGCTCGTACCCGACGCCGCGTCCAAAAAACAGCTGCAGCAAAACCTGCTTCGCAAGAACGGCTTCATCGAAGACGAGTGCGTGATGCGCATGGGCGATTTTTGGTGCGCGCTGCTCAAGCGCGTGCGTCCCGACTTCGAAGTCATTTCGAACGACCTGGCGCGGGTGGTTGTCGCGCAGTATCTTCAGAGCCGCGATTTCGCCTGGGCACGTACGCCCGGCGCGGCGCAGATGGCGTGCCGCTATATCAAGTACCTCATGCCCGTGCTCAGCCATCCGAACGGCAAAGAGGCCATTCTCGCCTGGTTCGCCGAGAACCCCGATGCGTACAATCGCTGGGGGCACTGGTTTCTCGAAAGCTATTATTTGTGGGCGCGCTTCAACGAGAGCCGCATGGTCGCGCTTGATTGGGTGCCCGGTTTTCTCGTGAACGAAACCGGGTTTTCCGACGTGTGGTCGCGCGAGCTGGTCGTCGATGCCGGACCGTGCCTGCTTTCGGTCGAGGCCGAGCTCTTCTCGGTGCTGGGCCGGCACTTCGACATTCAGGTGATTGAACCGACGCCGGGCTGGCAGCCCGAGTTCCAGAAGAATTTCGCGCCTTATAAATTTCTCGAGTCGCTCGAAGATACGCCCGTCAAAGATGCGGGCGAGGGCCGCTCGCCCGGCTCGCAAAAGATCAAGTTCATGAAAATGACGACGATGCTCGCCGAGGTCAAACAAGCCACCGCGAGCATCAGACAATGGCTCGACCGCGGCGTAATGCCTAGCGAGATTTCGATCATCGCGCCCGATCTCGGCCCGTATTGGCCGGCGCTTCGCGCGTATCTTCGCGAAGAGGGCGTTCCGGTACGCCGCGAGCACACGACGTCGCTGTCGGCGTTCCCCGAGGTCTTCCAGTGGATCAGCCGCCTGCGGATCGCGCTTGGTGACGTCACCCGCGGCACGCTCGAAACGGCGCTGTTCAGCGGCGGCAAAGACCGGCCGCTCGCGTTCGATCGCTTCAAAATTCTATTCGGGGTCATCTACGGCGAAGACGACCTGGCGCGCTCCGAAGACGTCTACAACATGTTCAAAGGCTCGGCGATCAAGCCCGATGAGCTCTTCACGCGCGACCGCTTTTTAGCCTGGGCCCTGGGCCTTTGGGGCGAGACCGATTCGACCGAGCGTCTCGAGCTTTTGATGCAAAATTTTTTGCGCAGCGGCCCCGCCTCGCTGAAACTACCGGCCCGCGCGTGGCTCGAGCATTTGATCGCGACCACCGTGAACGACGGCTCGGCTGTTCGCCTGGAAGGCGAAGACACCGAAGGCGTGCGGGCGCTCGAGCTCTCGGCTTCCGAACATATTTTCTCGACCCATACGGTATTGATGGGCCTGACCGAAAAGGCGCTTCGGCGCGAGGAGCAGGTTTCGATTCTGCCGAAGGACCTGCAATCGCTTCATCAAAGCCTCGGGTTCAGCCTGCCGGTCCTCGAAGACTCCCGTGCCGAGTTCGCGGCTCGCTGGCTCTTCGAAGATCCCGAACGCGAGTTCGTCGTGACGGTGCCGCTCAGCGATTTCAGCGGCGAGGTCGAAACGCCGTCGCTTCTTTGGCTGACCGGCGCGGCCGCGTCGGGCCGCGACCCGCACAAAGTGGACGTGCCTGAGCTGACCCGGTGGGACGAGCTGCAGGCCGCCGAGCAATCGGCCATTCCGAAGGCCCGCGGCTGGAGCGAAGAGCGTGCCGCTCGCGTGCTCGACAGCATCGCGCAGGATCGCGGCGAAAAAGAATGGTTCGCGTACGGCGGCGAGCTGATCCGCTCCCTTTCGGCCTCGGCGTTCGAAGATTACCTGAATTGCCCCTTCGTTTTCGCGAGCAAGCGCCTGTTCAAATTGTCCGACCTTCCCAGTGTCGACCTCGATATCGATCACATGACAAAGGGAAAGCTCGTCCATGCGCTCTTCGAGGAGCTCACACGCGAGCCCATGCATTTTCACTGGAGCGACGAGCAGCTACTCGAGGTCATCGAGCGATGCCGGACCAAAGAAAAAGTCGTGTTGGGCGACGAAAAGCTTTGGGGCTCGATGCGCAAGCGCTATCTCACGATCGCCAAACGATTCCTGGAGTTCGAGCGCGCCTGGCGCCAGCAATTCACCCGTACGAAAACCGTCGGCCGCGAGCTGGAAGTCAAAGGCGTGATCACGCCCGAAGCCGAGCTGCTGCGCGAAGGCGAGGGCCCCGGCATACTCTTCAGGGGCTCGATCGACCGTGTCGACAGCGACGGCGAGGAGCGGGCGGTCATCATCGACTACAAATCCACCAAGGGCGACTCGGTCACGCATCACAATAAGTGGCTCGAGAAAAACATTCTGCAGCTGTTGCTCTACGCCATGGCGATGGAAAAGGGCCTGAGTGTACTCGGTCCCCAGGAGGTCATCGGCGCACTCTACTTCGTCGTGCGCGACCTCACGCGCGAGCATGGGTTCATGCTTCAGGAGTACGACGGAATCCTGTTTCAATCGAACAATCGCAAGGGTCATGGCATGTCGAGCGACGAAAAGCGGGAGCTGTTCGAAGCCGCGCGGGCGCGCCTGAAAGACGTTCTCGGTGAAATCACGCGCGGGCGCATGCACCCGCATCCCTTTGACGCCGGTGAATGCCGGGTTTGCCAATGGAGGACGCTATGCCGGGCGCCGCACCTCCTCTGAAATCACCCCTGCAGACTCAGCTGTATCAGGCCGGTGCCGGCGCGGGCAAGACGCGCAAACTGACCGAGACGATCATCGAGGCCGCGCAGAAGTTCAAAGAAGACCGTGGCCGCTTTCCGCGCATCGTGGTCACGACGTTCACGCGCAAAGCGACGCAAGAGCTGCGCGAGCGGCTCATGCTCAAAGCCGACGAGATCGGCGACCCTGAGCTGACCGCGCTATTGGTTTCGCCGTCACACGTGCACATATCCACAATTCACGGAGTTCTCCACACCTTTCTCGCCCGGTACGGCCACGTCTTCGGCATCGACCCCGCTTTTGAAGTCATCGATGAGCGCGACAACCGGCATCTCGCCCGCCGCGCTCTCAAGAAAGTGATCTTCGACAATGAGTCGTATCAAGAGCTCCTCGAAGATTTCGACATCAATTTGTTGGTCCATATGCTGCTCGGGTTTTACGAGGCGTCGATGGGCAGTGAAGAGCTCAGAGCGATCACGGAAGATGAGCTTCGCGAAGCCATGAACGAGATCAAAGCCGACGTGCAGGCGAAGCTTGCGCGTGTCGTGGCGCGCATCGAAAGCGAAGTCACCGACGCAAAGTGGGCCGCCTTCGGGCAGATTCTGAAGGGTATCGGGTTTGAGCTCACTAAGGCCGACTGGAGCGAGGGCCGCGCCGGCTTGATGTCGGCGCTGAACGGCTTGAAGAAACCCACCTATCGCAAAGACTCGACCGCGGTGCCCGCCGCCGTAAACGAGGCTCTCGAAGAGCTCATGGACGATCTCAAAGAGCTGAAGAACGCAATATACGATCCCGAGGTGTGGCCCAATTTTTTTGAGACAGCCGCGCAGTTCGACCCCCTTGCGAAAGCCTTCGTCGCCGAGTTTCGAAGACTGAAGCGTACCGAAGGCGTTCTTTCAATGGGCGATCTCGAGCTGGTCGCGCTCCGGGGCATCCGCATACATCCCGAAACGGCGCGAAACTTCGCCGCCGAGTGGGATTTCTGGCTCATCGACGAATTTCAAGATACGAGCCCGCTTCAGAACAAAATCTTGCTCGAGCTCATCGGCGAGTCGGCCTACTTCGTGGTGGGCGACCCTCAGCAAAGCATCTATCTGTTTCGGGGAGCCCGCTCCGAGGTGTTCCAAGGGCAGCGGCAACGCATTGCGAGCCTCGAAGGCGAGCTGCACGCGCTGACCGCGAATTATCGCTCGACACCGCAGATCGTTCATTTCTTCAATGAGTTTTTCACGGCGTTGAGCCCTTCGTTCAAACCGATGGAGCCGAAGGGCGAGCAGCGCTCGAAGCTCGAAGCGCCGATCGTTTTTTTCAAGGCGAACGACGCGGAGACAGAGGCGGCCGGAATCGTGAACCACGT
>DASUEL010000528.1:0-3008 GCA_036275095.1 Bdellovibrionales bacterium | reverse complement strand
ATTACGGAAGACGACTTTCGCGTCGCCGGGGGCATTCTCTTGGTCGTGTTTTCGATTCGAGACCTGGTCACGCAAGAGGGTCATCAGGGTACGCCCGCGCCCGAGAGTGTCGGCATCGTTCCGATTGCGATCCCCATTATCATGGGCCCGGCGGCGCTTGCGACATTGCTGCTCGGAGCCGAAGAGTTCGGTTCTTCGATCACGATGGGCGCACTGGTCGCAAACCTCGGGGTGGTTTGGCTGGTCTTTTCGCGCGCGACGTGGATTCTCGACCGCATCGGCAAAGAAGCCGCTGCGGCACTCGGAAAGATATTCTCGCTGCTCCTGGCGGCAATCGGCGTGATGCTGATTCGCCAGGGCCTCAAGAACATGATCGCTCTCTATTGATCAGCGAAAAATCACGTTGAGCATGGCGCCCAGGCGATGTCCCGCCTGAAGAATTCGCGTCTCCGCGATTTTCTTCCATTGCGTGTAGTACGCGTCGGCGAGGTCGGGTTTCAACTTGCTGTCGATGACGTCGGTTGCCGAGGTCTTACAGTACGGCCGGCCCGCCGGTTTGCCTTCGGCCTGAACGGGGAGGCCGCTTGCATCTTTCACCACCGGATAGACCGACTCGCGGAAATCGGCGGACTCCTTCGCCCAATCGAGGTGACTGCCGCGGACCCACTTGTGTTTGTTTTGCGCGATTTCTTTTTGATACTCGCGGCTCAAAAGTTGCGCGTACTCGAGCGAATCACAAGGGCCTTTGCCGCAAACGCGCGTGTCGGGAATTTCGTCATCCCACACGATGTGAATGTTCATGTCGTATTCGACCGGACCGTTTTCGGTTTGAAAGATCTTTTTCTCGCGGCCCTGCCATTTTACGAGGCAGGAGTTTCCTCCGGCGTCGAGCCCGCTGCCGATATGGAGAGGCATGTGAATGTCGCCGACAATGTGCGCGATATACCGGATCGCGAAGATCTTTTGCTCCTTTTTCGCGCGCGGCGAGCGAATGAGATTTTCGAGCAGGTTCAAGGCCGCGAGCGCATCGCCCTTTGGCGCGTGGTTCACGAGCAGGTAGGGGTGGTCATCGAGCAGCCCGCCCACGAAAGGCAGCGCGGCTTTCTCGTTTTCTTTCAAATCTTCGGGCTTCGGAAAGTTTTTTCCGAGCACATCGGCGAGTGTCGTCGCGGGATGATCGGCGTAATGCCATGGCTTGAAGCGATCGAACGTGCGATTGCTCCGCATCTTGTCTGGCCAGGTGGCTTCGTTCGCAAGTTTGAAGTCGCGTCCGAGGATTGTTTCAATCGCCCGCTTGGCTCTCGGTGTGAGCTGCTCCTGAGCGAGGTGTCCCACCATTTCGTGCCCGCGGTCGCCCCAGGCGGACGCGTTTTGAGAGAGCAACAAGATTGAAAGCAAAGCGATTAGTTTCATGGAACCCCCATTGTCCTTGGCGGACACTGCATTTATAGATGCCAGAGTTTTCGAATTCAACGAAACCCTATTCGGTCTGAGCGGATTTAATGACACCGGCCCGGCGGCAAAACGCCTCCGGCCCGGTGTCAGTGTGGCGGGCTAACTGCCTGGGAGGCCACAGGATTTCGCCGCCCTCCTATTTCGTTAAGAAACCAGCCCTCCGATCGTTATCTAGATATGAACCCGGGAGGTCTGCATGCGCGCGAATGGCGCTCGAGCTGAATCAACGGTCACCCTCGAACTGCGTTGGGGCGGGCGCCTCGTCTCGACACATAAGTTTGAAGGTGATCGGAATATCACGATTGGAACCGGTTCGCGTTGTGATTTCATCGTCCCCCAAGCGGGCGAGGGGCATTCGCTACTGCGCCTGCGCGACGGCGGCGTCTGGCTGAGCCCCCCTTCAGGCTCAGCCGGAACGCTGCAGACACCGAAAGGCGCACGTCCGCTGGGCGAGTTTCATGGCGTACGTTCCATCTTTTTGGCGCCGCCAGACGCGGCCACTCTCGAGCTGGGAGAGATCACTTTGGGCATTCGGCAGGAGAAGCTTTCCGAGCGCCCGCGCGGAGCCGCGGCCTTCAATGTTCGCGAGCTTTTCTGTCTTTTGGGCTTGATCCTGGCCGCGGCCATCATGCTTCTTTGGTCCGCGATTTACGAGCCCGGTAACCGTGTAACGCGTCCGCTTGAGCCCGTCGTCCGGCGAGCGATTTGGAAGTTCGAACCGGCCGCTCCTCCCGGACCGGATCCGACGCTCGATTTACCGGACCTTCCGCGTCCGGAAAATGTAAGACGTAATCCGCCTGTCATCAAAAAGCCGAATCCCGGAGCCGGTGCCCGGGTCCGCGGGGCGGAATCGATTTTCAATAGCGTGCGCGCCATGGGAGCCAACAATCGGTTATCCCAAACGATCGCCGAATCGGCCCGCATCACGAGTTTCGCACGCCGTACGGGAGGTACCACGGGCTTCGGCCCTACGGTGCAAGGTTTGCGAACCGGCGTTCCGGACGGAACTAAAACGGTCGGGCTGCCGGACCGTCCGGTCGGCCCGCGCGGCGGCGGTGGCCGGGCGGGCGCGCAAACGGGCACCGGGTTCGGCCTCGGACCGAAGGCCTCCGGTCTCGTGACGGCGCCGCCGTCGGCCCTCGAAGTCACGGGCTCGATTGATCGCGAAGGCATCCGCCGGGTCATTCTCGCGGCCCAGCGGGAGATCAAGTCCTGCTATGAACGCGCATTGAGTACTGCGGGTGACTTGCACGGCAAGATCGTACTGGGCTGGGAAATCGACGACCACGGCCGTGTACGCGCGCCTCGCGTACATGAGAGCACGATTCAAAACGCGGCGGTCGAGCGTTGCCTGGTTCAAGTCGCGGCAGAATGGCGATTTCCGCCGGCACCAGCTGGTCAGGCCGCCGATGTCAGGTATCCGTTCGTCTTCATGAGCGATAGCCATTGATCTTGGGCGCGACAGATTCCACAATGACGGAGTCGCGATGAGGTGCTGATGGTCATACAAGATGACGAGAAAATTCATTGGGTACGGGTGCTGTTCGAGCGCT
>DASUEL010000527.1:0-14304 GCA_036275095.1 Bdellovibrionales bacterium | reverse complement strand
AAAATCTGAAAGCCGGCGACTCGATCAAGCTCCATCCCAAGGCACCTCCGTTGCGGGTCAATCTTTGCGATGCGCCGAACACTTTGGCGATCGAAGGCTGGATTTTTCATCTGATTCCGATGGGGCCGTCGAAGACGCGGCTCCTCAGCCGGACTTATAAATTCGATAACGCAAGGCTCGATTGGGTGTCGAACCTGCTGATCAATTCGCCTTTGTTCGAGCTCGCTCATTTCATCATGGGCCGAAAGCAACTGCTCGAAATCAAGCGACTCGCTGAAGAGCGTGTTGCCCGATTCAGCGACGCGGATTTGCTGCCTGGCGAGCGTAAAATGAACATGGCTAAAGGAAGTGCATCATGAGCGACATTCATTCGAAGAAGATCCTGGTCTTATACGGCACGAAAGAGGGACAGACTGAGAAAATCGCACGCGCGATCGCGGCTGAGATCCGTCGCGCCGGCCACGTCGTCGATTTGATCGATGCCGAAGAGGCGCCCGCGACCTTTGACCCCGAAGATTACGACGGTGCCATCCTCGGTAGCCCGGTTCACATGTCGAGCTTCACGCCCGCGGTTCGCGCGTGGGTTCGTAGCAACGGCCGTGCGCTCGCGAAAGTGCCGACGGCGTTCTTTTCGGTTTGTCTCGGGATCCTTCAAAAGGAAGACGAAAAGACTCAAAAGGCCGAGCGCCAGATCGTCGAGGATTTTTTTACGAAGAGCGGCTGGCGCCCGCAGGAGTGGACGATCTTCGCCGGGGCGTTGACCTACTCGAAATATGATTGGTTTACCCGGCAAATAATGAAGATGATCGTGAGCAAGGCCGGTGGCGACACCGACTCGAGCCGCGACTACGAATATACCGATTGGTCCGAAGTGCAAAGATTTGCACAGAAGTTCGCGACATTGGTCGCTGGAAGGCCACCTTTGTCGAGGCAGCCAGCCGTAGGTATGTAAAGTCGTAACGCTTCGGCGCTTGACTCACTGTTCACCATTGAGAGGGCCAAGCTGTAGTGCCATAATAAACCACTGCATCTATGAGCGACTCTCAAGGCAATCTGAAACATAAGGCCGCGTTGTCTCTGGCCGCACTCGGAGTCGTATTCGGCGACATCGGTACCAGTCCTCTCTACGCGTTTCGCGAAGCGTTTCACGGCTCCCATTCGCTTGCGATCACGCCCACAAATGTGTTGGGCGTGCTTTCGCTCGTGCTTTGGTCCCTCATTTTGGTCATTACCGTAAAATACGTGTTCTTCGTCTTGCGCGCCGACAACCGCGGTGAAGGCGGAGTGCTCACGCTGACGGCGCTGGCCGCGCCTCCGCGCCTCGTGAAACGCGGGCAAATCAATTATCTTGCGCTTTATCTGGGGCTGTTCGGCTCGGCGCTGCTTTTCGGCGAAGGCGTTCTCACGCCCGCGATCACGGTTTTGGGCGCCGTCGAAGGGCTCGAGCTCGCCACTCCCGTGTTCAGCCACTATGTCGTGCCGCTCACGCTGGTGATTCTCTTCGCTCTCTTTTATTGGCAACACCAGGGAACCGCGCGAATCGGCGCGATATTCGGTCCGGTCATTCTGATCTGGTTCATCGTGATCGGCGGTCTCGGCATTTACGGGATCATCCAGAACCCGGTGGTCATTGGAGCGCTCAGTCCGCTTCACGCCGTGCGTTTCTTTCAAGAGAACGGCACCGTCGGCTTCTGGGCGCTCGGCGCCGTCATGCTGGCGGTTACTGGGGCTGAGGCGCTCTACGCCGACATGGGCCACTTCGGGCGCAAGCCGATTCAGGTTGCGTGGTTTTTCGCGGCGCTGCCGGGCCTGGCGCTCAACTACTTTGGCCAGGGCGCGATTCTTCTGCTCAATCCTGAAAACGCGGTGAACCCGTTTTACAATTTGGCTCCGAGCTGGGCGCTCTATCCGCTGGTCGCGCTGTCGACGGCCGCCGCCGTGATCGCAAGCCAAGCATTGATCTCGGGCGTGTATTCGCTCACGCGCCAGGCGATTCAGCTCGGCTACTCGCCGCGCATTCGCATCGTCCATACCTCGAGCGAGGAGATCGGCCAGATTTACGTTCCGCACATCAACTGGATCATGCTGGCCGTGACGAGTCTGCTCGTGCTCGAGTTCGGGTCGTCGGCGGCCCTCGCCTCCGCGTACGGCGCGGGTGTCTCCGCGACGATGCTCATCACGACGACGCTCGTTTCGCTCGTCGCGCTTCAGCGTTGGCGCTGGAACGTATTCGCGGTTATTGGCGTGTTTCTGCTCTTCGGTACCATCGACGTCTTGTTCTTCTCCGCCAATCTTTCGAAAATTCCCGATGGCGGCTGGGTTCCGTTCACGATCGCCATCATCGTGTTCACCTGCATGACGACCTGGCGGCTCGGCCGGCGCGTCCTGATGGAGCGTCTGAAAGAGAAGTCGATTTCATTTGAAGAGTTCATTCGGCGTCTGCGCGAGAACCCGCCCGTTCGCGTTCGTGGAACCGCCGTGTTCATGACCGGCGATCCGCAAGGCGTGCCGCCGGCGCTGCTCCATAACGTTCGCCACAACAAAGCCATGCACGAACGAAACGTGCTGATCACGGTCGCGACGGAGGATCTCCCGCATATCTCGAAAGAAGAGCGCGTCGACCTCATCGAGCTCGCACCGCAATTCTATCGGATTACCGCTTATTATGGTTTCATGGAGACGCCCGATATCCGAGACGTTCTCTCCGCTTGCAGCGTGAAAGGCGTCGACCTCAAGCTCGAAGACATCAGCTTCTTCCTCGGCCGCGAGACCCTGATTCCGACACGGCGGCCGGGGATGGCCATTTGGCGCGAGTACCTGTTTGCCTTGATGTCGCGAAACGCCGAGCGGGCGACGGCGTACTTCAATATTCCGGCCGATCAGGTCGTCGAGCTCGGCATCCAAGTCGAGCTCTAGAAGGCCGGGCCCCGCGATTGACCCGGCTCCCGCGCGTCGCGGGCGTCAGTAGCAGTTGGCGACGGTCAGCTCCAGCAAAATCTTGAAATCATGATTCTTGGAGAGCGACGGATTGGCCGCGTGACGGCCGATCAGCACATTGAGTTTCTGCGCTTTCGAAACATACGCTTCGTTGGTGCAGAGGCCCCAGATCGACCCGAAAAACGCCGCCGCAATTCGGGCTTGAGTGTCGTCGTTCGCTGGCATGGCGGCGAGACTCGCTTCGTACACGTCGACGAAGGTTCCGAGCCGCTCGCGATGGCCAGGCGCCATCATCGCGCCCTTTGAAGCGCCGAGGTTCGCGCCGGCGCACTGCACGCGCCGGCTGGTGTCGGGGAAGACTCCGCAATTCTTCACGAAGCGCGCCATGCGCGCGTATTTCTCGAGCAATTCGAACGAAAACTCCGTCCACATGTTCTCGAACGCGAGGCGCGCCACGCTCATTTTCGCGTAGTAATGGCTGCTCGTGCCCGATTCGTCGAGCTGGCCAGCGGTGCGTTCGGCTTCGGCCGCCAAGTACCGGCGCACCGAGCGCAGGCTGCTCTTCCAGGTTTCGACGCTGTCGAACGGGATCGGATCGTGCTGATAAAATGAACCGATACGATAGTCGGCCACATCCCCCATGCCGAGCGAGCGAAGCTCCGAGCGAACCAGCTCCAGATCGCTGAAGCGCGAAGCCGGTGCCGCGGCGATGGCTTTGAACTTATCGCGCAGCTTGAGATTTTTCGGTTCGGCGCCCCATTCTTCGACGAGCCGGGCGAACGAAGACCTCAAAGCGACGCGGCTTCGATCCGCGCTGACGATGATTTGTTTCTTCACCCCGGCATCAATCGCGGGCTGGCCCTTGAGCGCGAACATCATCGACAGGCGAGCGAGCTCGGCGCCCAGGTCTTTCATGGCGCCGGCCTGGCCCAGCTCGCCGGCCAGCTTCACGAAACTTTCGTATTCAGTCGCGGCGTGAATTGCGAGCTTGAGCCTCAGCTCGGGATCGAGCGCGAGGCCGGGGTTCACGCCGGAGGCGTGCGCCGCCGACGCCAAGCCTTTGAAGAAGTGCTCCCATCCGCTAAAGTTGGTCTTCTCGCTCAGGGCAAGCCGCGCAAGCAGTTCGTGAAAAAGCGTGCGAAATGATTTGTCCGATTTGAGCAGGTGCATGAATCCGGTTTCGGCCGCGCCAAGCGGCTGGCACGGAGCCGCGACATGTTCGAAATAGGGCCAGGCTGGCGACCATGCGCTCAGCTCACGCGCGCCCGAAAGTCGCGAGGCGAGGCAGTGGCCCGCAGCCGACGGATGAGTGACGGTCACCTGCGGAAGCCCGCTCGATGACTGAACGGCTGAGTATCCGCCGCGCGCGACGCTGCCTTCGATCGAGAGTATTTGAGTCACGTTCACGCCGTTGCCGAAGTGCCAACGCAGCTCGATCACGTTCTTGCCGCCCGCGAGCAGCGGCTTGGCCTGCGAGGCCCTCGCGACAAGCGAGCCAGCTAGCGAAGGCGTCTCGCCTTCGAACGCGTAATGAAAAAACAGCGAGGGATGTTGAATGCCTCCGGCGAATGGTTCGGCCCCAGCGTTTTCACCCTCGCCGCGGAGCTCGATCGTGTGCCAGCGGCGCGCGTCCCATGAGGGCGGAAAGTACTGTTGCGCTTCGAGTGCGCCCTTCAATCCGAGCCGGTCCGAAATGAACTTCGGAGCCAGCTGATCGTTGAAGCGCGCCGGAAGCAGAGCGGCCGCGGAGGCGATCGCGAAGTCGGTCGAAAGCGCGAGCCAGCCGCCCGAAGACTTCACGGGTTTGCCTTTGAAAGCGAAACGAATCGGTTCCCACTTCGCGAGCTGCGCATTGTATTTCATGTACTTGGTGAAATCGTGGTGCGCGATCACGGGTACGGAGCCCGCGAGCTCCACCCGCTCGACGGGCATGCCGTTGACCGAGAGCTGACAGATGCCGTTCGACAATTCCGCTGTGAGCTCGAGCTTCGTTTTGCGGCCGTTCTGGACGGTCATGATCGTATGGTGAGTCAATGATGTGCCGAAATGCTCCTGAGGCGGGCCGAGAATCGCGAAGGCCGCCGAGCCTGGGCTCGTCAATACGGGCGAGCCGCCGGTTTGCCGTTTCAATATAGTGAGGTCGATTCCGTGCTGCAGGTTCGCAGGCTGCGGGAGCAGAAATATCTCGCCAACGTCGCACTTTTTAAGCAGCGCATGGCTCCAGTTCTCAAAGGCCTCGCGCTCGAGACTCGGAAGCAGCTCGAGGAGCTCAGCCGTGTTTTTGACGACCGCTTTCTCGGGTGACGGCGACGAATCACCGCCCGCGCACCCGAGCTGCACAAAGGCCAGAAACAGGAATGAAAGTGAAACGTAGCGAATCATGCGAGCCCTCCGATGGAAGGTCTATCGCATTAAAAAAGGGGCTGGACGTCAAGCGCTATGGGCGGCGTTGTTCGGGCTTATTTGCCCATGATCAGGTTTACGATCGCTCCACATTGCGTGAACGTTTGGCTGACTTCATTCGACTCGGGGCTCTCGCCTTGGCTGTTGAAGGCGGTGACCGCGAAATAGTAGGTACCCATACCGAGACCCGTGACGGAGCCGCCGGTCGTCGTTTGATGAGGCGGCGTGACGGTTACGGTGACTTCGCCGGTATAGGTGCGGCTGGCGCGTCCGAACTTGATGATGTAACCGGCGACCGACGTGTCGAGCGAGCTGTCCGCGGTGACGGAGGAGTCCCACAGCAGGTTCACCGAGTTCCCGTTCTGCGTGCATTCTCCCTGAGGCGGTTGCGATTCGTCGGCCCGGCGAAAGCCGGAGCAGGCGGCGACGAAAGCGGTGAAAACGAGCAAAAGCGCGAGCGAAAAACGGCGGGCGGTCATAATCATCTCCTGAGGCGCCATTCTAACGGTCCCATCAGCGTGTCGCCATGGCCGGCTTTGCCTCCTAAAAAAATTTTCCTATGCCGAGCGGTGAAACGCTCATGTCGTGGTCATTCTGGCTCCTCGAGAGAACAACTGCCACCGGAGCCGGTCGTTTAAAAGCATCCAGGCGGTGCTTTCCCCGGTACGGCCATTGCACAACGGGGATGCGGGACCGATCTTCACATTTTCCAGACTGGGAGAGGAAATCTTATGAAGAATCTTATGATGATGGCTCTTATCGCGAGCCTTACGACGACCGCGAACGCAGGCCAATTTGGACGCAGCTGCGACACGCAATACCGGCGCATCGATGATGTGCTTCGCCGGGCGGCCAACGCCGCGACCGACGTGAATCAAGATTTGCGCGAGCTATCGCGGCTGATCGCGGCTTTGGACCGCGCGGCTCAACTCGTGGGCGGGGGAGGCGGCACGGTCAATTTGACTGGTGAGCTGAATCCCATGATTTCCGATGCCGAAAACGTCGTGAGATCGGCCCAGGGCGGGTTGCAACAGGGGCTCTCCGAGCTTCGCAGGACGGTCACCGAGCCCGACCTCGGCTCGCAAGCCTATACGATCGCGGGGCGCGCGGCGGATACGCTTGAGAATGCCAAGAGCACGATGGTGACGGCCGCGAATCGCGTCGCTGACATTAAGACCCGCATCTCGCAGCTTCACTTGAAACTCGGGAACAACGCCCAGCTCGGCCAGGCGAAGAACGAAATCGTCGCCAATCTTCGAAGCCTCGGCGACATCGCTTCGGGCCTGCAAGGGCTGAGCATGCTGACTCGCGTTTCAACCGACGTCAGCGATTATACGTTCAACTGCTCCGATACGAGCGACATGAGCTGCGGCGACATCCGTCGCGCGCTCAACAATTCGGCTTCGCGTACGAGTGACGCCGCCATCGATACGAAGTCCGCCGCGCAAGACGCGAACCGCCTCGAGCGGCAGATCGACCGCCTGGTCTCCGGCCTCGGCGGCGGCTCGAGCATCGATCTCAACGCCGTTTTGAACGAGTACATCGATCGCAACGTTTTGCCGGGCCTTCAAGAATCCGCGAACAACTTGCATAATGCGGCGGTCTCGGCCCGCCAGGCTTCGACGGCCTCCTCAGGCGTGTTGTTCGACCAGTTGATCAAAAACTCCGCGATTCCCTCGGCTGAGCGTGCCGGCCAGTTTGCGAACTCGGGTCTCAGCGGGCTGAGCGGGCTGCGTAACCAAGTTTCCACAGTGGCTTCGCAAATCGGCTCGGGTGGCGGGGGCGTTTCAGCTCAAGAGCTTCGTTCAGCCGCACGTGACGTGAACCAGCTTGGCCGTCAGGTCGAACGCTCGATTGAGCGCCTGCGCGGAACGGGCTGGAATTCCGAAGGCTTGATCAGCGAGACTTCGAGCCATCTCGGCCGGCATCATAATCTCTGCGAGGTTCGATCGTTCTGACGTTTGGCGCGACCGCTTCGCGCGTAACATCTAGCGGCAAACTGTGAATTGCAAAGGGTCGCCTCTGGCGGCCCTTTCTTTTTCGTGATGAAATCATCATTCTTGGAGGCGGTTTGACGCAGTCATCTGCACAGAAAAAGCTTCTCGTCGTTGAGGATGCCATCGAGATCCAAGTGTTGCTGAAAAAGCTTTTGGAGAGTGAAGGCTACGCTGTCGTTTGCGCCAATAACGGTCAAGAGGCTTTGGACGTCCTGGCCGGCGGCGGAGGGCTTCCCGATTTGATTTTACTCGACCTCATGATGCCCGTGATGGATGGCATGCAGTTTCGCGACCGGCAGCTGCTCGATCCGAAGCTTGCACGAATCCCCGTCGTGGTCATGACCGCCGACGGAAATGTCGAAGCGAAAAGCAAGCGCGTGAACGCGGCCGAGTTTTTGAAGAAGCCGCTCGATGTCGACCAGCTTCTCGAGGTCATCGAAAAACAATTCAGGTGAGACATGTATATCGACGCTGAACTCGCCCGGCCCGCGCCGCGGCCGATCAAGTACGTTCCGAAAGAAAACCCCACGCAGATCGACCCCGTCTGGCTTTGTGTCGCGGCCATCGTTGCGATTCTGGTTTCGGGTGCGTCCGACTATTTGCGCTCCAAACCCGACGAACAAGCCGCGATGCTGGCGGTGTTTCCGTTCTTGCTGGCTCCTTTTGTTTGGCGCCTCGTCGTGCTGCTTCGGCAGCGCAAGCTCGTGCGCGAAGGCATCGCGGTGCCCGCGCTCATCAACATGATTCCGAAAAAACTGTGGTGGCCGAAAGATTTTCTGGGATTTTCCGGCGTGATCTACGACGTTCAAGCCAAATATGAGTTCGAAGGCAAGACCTACGTGGCCGATTGCCTCGCGCGCGATCCAACAAAATGGCGCGGAAAATACGTGACCGTCGTGCTCGACCCTAAAAGGCCGGCTCGCGCGGTCATCTATCAAATCTGTTCGTATCAGGTCGATTAAGCGCTTTTCTTTTGCGGATCTTCGAGCGCGCGCTCGCGCCGAGTTTCGATTTCACGGCGCAAGGTGGGCGCGAACTCTCCCAAAAACTGGGCGATCGGATGCCGGCTCTGCGGCGCGAACGATTCGACGGTCAACAAAATGATACTCAGCCAGAACGCCGGATCCTGCAGCGGCTTTTCGCCGTGTTTGGCGTGAGTCTCGAACCATTGCACGATCCAGTGAGAGACTTTCTCTTCGACTTTCACGCGGGCCACCGCGACTTCGTTCGATAGATATTTGAACAGCACGAGGGGCATGATGATGCCGAAGACGAGCGTGCATACGGCGATGATGCCCAGCTGCCACGCGAGCGAACCCAATTTTTGGCTCGCTTCGAGCAGTTGGCCTCGCGTGCGCTCCTGTTCGGTATTCAAGCGCTCCTCGATCGACATGATGAGGGCCGGCGAAAACGCGGCTTGCTCAAGCGACTCCGGCAGCGCGATTTGCGCAAGTCCCGAGTCCGGCCAATCCTGAAGTTTCAAGCGCAGGCTTTCGAGGTGGCGGATGTACTTGTAGTCGATTTTTTTGCCCTGCTCGTGCATCGCCAGCGCGAGAAGATCGCTCTTCATCGCGGCCAGCCGCTGAAGGCGATCGGTATTCTGCCGGGTCAGCACCTGCATGAAGTGCACGGAGCTGTAGTAGCTGACGGTCGCGATCACGCCCGAGGTGAGAACCAGAATGTTCAGCGCGAAGAGCGTTTGCAGCGCGCGCTTCAGCAGTTGAACTTTTTTTAGGATGTTCATGTTGCCCTCTAGTTGATGAATCCGAGAAGCCCGTACATCAAAATGGCCGAGCCCATTCCCATCAAAAATATGATCAGCAGTTTTCGCGGCATGGTCTCTTCTCGGCGAAATCACGGGCCTTTATGAGTCGAGTGGGTGGGCTTTGCGGCTCCGGTGGCGGTTTGGGCGGGCTTGTGTTATAAATGAGCTGGTTTTACAGACGATCGCCTGAACGGCTTCTTTTGAGGCTCGACGGGAGGAAAGTCCGGACTCCACAGGGCAACGCAAGGGGTAACGCCCCTCCGCCGTAAGGCGAGGAACAGTGGAACAGAGAGAATGTCCAGGGCTATGAGCTTCTCACCGGGAACGGGAGGCGAGAAGGGAGCCGCTGGAGTGAAAACAGCCAAACTCTGCGTGGAGCAAGATCAAATAGGGGAGCAATCAGGAACGGCCTTCACCGGCAGGACCTGACAAGCGCGGCCCGCGCGAGGCTCCCGGGTAAGGTCGCACGAAGCGCTCAGCAATGAGCGCTCCAGAGGAATGGTCGTCTCAACCGTAGCTTTGGGAGCGAAGGTTCAGACAGAATCCGGCTTACCGTAAAACCAAACCCTAAGAGGCAATCCGAATGTCAAAGTTCGGGTTGCCTCTTTTTTTTGTCCTGAATGGTTCGTGTAAATGATGAGTCGGCGGCCGGCCCCGCGCGCGTCGAGTGGGTCAGGGGCCGGCTCTCGGCTCTCCGCTCTCGGGCCTCCGTGCTCTGGGTTAGAGACCGCGGCGTGGTGACTTTGGATCCCGCCTGAAAACCGGGGACTGAGAGCTGGGAGCTGAAAACCGATTGCTGACTAGAAGCACTTGGTTCTGGGCAAATACGACTTCTGCGTGAGTGCGCTGAGCTCCTTCACGGAGCCGTTGGGAAAGCGTACGACGCCGGTGAACCAAACGTACTTGTAGGGGTTCAATAGGCGGTCGTCGATGGCGCTCACTTTGACGGAGGCTTCGTCGAGTTTGCCGCCGTGAAATTCAGCCGACGATTTCATTTTCGCGATCGCGGCTTCGCGGCATTCGGCGACGTACTTGGGGTATTGGGGCGCATCGTTGGCGCTCGCACTCGACAGCGTCAGGGCCGCAAGGGCGGCCAGCATGAAAGATTTCATCGGTTCTCCTTTGAGTCGAAACCGATACGATGAGCAAATCGGGTGCCTGCGAGAGGCCAATGGCTTCGAGCTGGCGGGTCTCGTTTAAAAAATCTAGCCGGAGCGAGTGGAATCTTTATTCAGGCGGTAAGACGAGCTCGGCCAGGACCGTATCGACGGTTTTTCCTTCGCTGTTCTTGCACGTCTTACTCTCGATGAGCGCGCGCAGCTCGTTCAGCTTCGCCTCGTCTCGCGCGACCCATTTCTCGAGTGTGAACTTCTGATTTTGGGCGTGCCCGACCAGTGCACCGCCGCTGCTGCCGTCGGGATTGCGCCGGCTCAAGTAAACGGGCGCGGGCCCGACATACTCCGGAATCGTGATCGCGACGTCGTCGCTGCAGCGATAGCTCCGCTCATTGGCTTGCAGAGGCAGCGTTCGCCAGGTCTGCGATTTTGAGGACAGGTGAATGTAAACCCCGGCGTAGCCCGCGAGGCAGAGGCCTACGGGGGCGAACATGGCTTCGACACGGAGATCCTTGAAGACGCCGGCCAGTACGACGAGCGCGCCGAGCAGCGGTGGTCCCAGAAGTAGCGTGTACGAGAGCCAAGACGAGCCGCCTGCGCTGCCCGAAAACGCCTCGCTCATCTGGAGCGCGAGAAACCCCGCGACCAGCAAGATGAAATACACGACGAGCAGGACGATCTTGATTCCAATTTTCATTCGAGGCACCTCGCGCGACCGTACTAAAATCAGAGCATTTTATCGCGAATCGCGCAACAGGAGGTCAGAGCGGCTTCTTCTGAGCGTAAACGACGAGCTCGCGGCCCATGCGGCGTGGAGCCGACTTCTTCCAGCGCGTCCAGTAAAGAAAGTCCCAGCCCTTTTTCATGCGCTGATGAAGCTCCCACTCAGAGCTGCCGAAGGGCGGGCCCTGCCTCGGGTTTTGAATCATGAAGATGCCGAGCAGATGGCCGTCTTCGGCGAGCACGTTGCGCCAGACTTTCACCATCTGATTGCGCTTGGCCGGGTTGATCGCGCAGAAACACGTGTGCTCGAAGACGACGTCATACGAGTGGTGCATCTTCGCGGGCAAAGTGAATAGATCGCTCACGATGTACGTGACGTTTTCCTGATGCGGGTAGTGTTTGCGAAAACCCGCCTCCGCGTTGGGGCTCATGTCGACGGCCGTGACGAGGTGGCCTTGGCTCGCAAAAAACGCAGCGTCGTGACCCTGGCCGGCGCCGAGCACGAGCACGCGGCTTTTGGGAAGTTTCAACTGCGGGAGAATGTCTTTGAGCGCCGGTGACGGGCCGCCGAGATCCCAGCCCGGTGTCGGCTCCGTTTCGTAGATCTCGGACCAAAAACGTTCGTTTTCGACATTCGAGCTGTCGGGCAGCCAGTTGGGGAGCGCGATTTCGCGTCCCTTCAACGTGATGCTCGTGTCGGAAAACTCGTCGGCGAGCGAGAAGAGCTCGGCCTGAGCTTTACGCGAGAGCACGAATGAGAGGCCTTTTTCGGTCGTGCCGTGAAAGCGGTCCCATTCGTCGAGGGTCAGCTTCGAGGCGAGTGCGCGGTCCGTGTGCCCATACGGCATTTGCAGTTGGAGTGATTCGCCGTCGGTTGCCAGAATTTGCGCGACCACGAGGGGCTCGTCGAAGGCTTCAACAAACGCCTGCGTGCCCTGAAGCTCGGTTATGAGCCGGCCGGTATCGTCGAGGCGCATGGCGCGCATGAGCTCGAGCCCCGCTTCGGCATCAGAAACGCGTGTATCTCCGAATTTGAAATAGCCCTCGTCATCGATTTGGACGAAGCGGGCCGGTGGTTGCGCGCTCGCGCCGGTCAAAGCGGCTGGCCCTCTTCGCCCGGCTTGATGATCGTGCCTTCCTGGAACTCGATGGCCGATTGATCGACGCGAATGTCTTCGAGTACCCATTTGGTCTGATCGGCCGGGTCGCGGGTCAGAAGTGCCGTCCCCGTGATGTTGCGTTCGGTCTCTTCGCTTTCACCCTTTTCATTGAAGGTGTAGCCGAAAAACGTTTGAACCGCGTTCTCATTAATCGTCTGCGTGTACATTTTCGAGAAATGAAAATTCGTGGCGTCGGGCAGCTGCTGTGTCACCGCCGATTTAATGACGTCGGTTACCGCCGTTTGAAGCTCGTGATGGAGTTTCACCGGAATCGGGTCCGAGTGATGGGCCAGGCGCCATGTGAAGGCGAGTGAAAAGACGATCAGAAGCAGACTTACGTATTTCATGGTCCTAACGCTAATCCTGGGCGCGATTGAAGTCCAATTACGATACGAGGCGTCAGCTGAGAAGAAATCTTTGCGATGCGCCCGTGCTTGGATGCGTGAAGCGCAGCTCGACCGCGCGCAAATGCAGCTCGCCCTCGGGGCCTTCGCTTCCGTACATGCGATCGCCCCAAAGTGGCGATCCCAAATGCGCGAGCTGGGCGCGAATTTGATGGGTGCGCCCGGTGACCAGCTCGATATGCACGAGAAAATGCCCCCGCTGATCCGCGCCGTCGAGCACGCGCAAGACACACTCCATCCAGGTGCCCTCCGGGCCGGGCCGATCCGCGATCGTCTTCGGCGCGCGCGGGCTTTCGAGCATGTAGTGCGCATATTCTCCGAATGCGACGGGCTTCTCGAGAAGCGCGGCATACCGTTTGTAAATGAGTTTGTCCTTCAACATTTGGTTGAAGGTACGTTGAAATTCTTTGGTCTTGGCGAATACCAGAAGCCCTGAAGTCACGACGTCGAGCCTTTGCGTGACGTAAAGCGGGGTCTTGAGGCGCAGGCTCAGCTGTGAAGCCACATTTTCCACAACGTTATCCACCATCGGGTGCACGGGGACGCCCTTCGGCTTGTCGACGACCAGCATGTGCTCGTCTTCGAAGACTCGGCAGGCACTCCAATCGATTTTCGAGAGATCATAACGTTTCGGCTTCAGGTGAAGGCGAAGGTAAGTGCCTTCTTCGATGTGCTTGTCTTCATGGGTACGGCGGCCCTCGACGTAGACGCTTCCGAGGGCGAGAAGCTCCATGACACGTTTTGTCGGCACGCCCGCGGCCTCTTCGAGGATCGCCGAGAGGCGGCCCTCGCGCTGGCTCAAGATATGCCTGGTATCGAAAGGCTTTGAAGACATCCGAGGTGAGGGTAGCACGGCGGCCACTTCTTTGTGGACCGGCTTTTGTTTTCGGGGCAAATTCTCTGCATGCTTGAGCTTTCACCCGAATGGGCCTCCGAGGTCCATACCAGCAGCGCCGACTTTAAAGAAAACGCCAAAGCCATGGAGGAGCATCTCGCGCTCTTCCGCCAGCGTTTGCAGTACGTAAAGGCCGGCGGAGGCGAAGAATCCGTACGCCGGCATAAATCGCGCGGAAAGCTCACAGCGCGGGAGCGTGTCGACGCGCTCATCGACCCGCAAAGCTCGTTTCTCGAATTTTCTTCGCTTGCCGCGTTCGACATGTATGAAAACGCGTGTCCCGGCGCCGGCATGGTCACTGGTATCGGTCGCATTTCGGGCCAGGAATGCATCATCGTCGCGAACGATGCAACAGTGAAAGGCGGTACCTACTTTCCGATGACCGTCAAAAAACATCTGCGCGCGCAGGAGATCGCGTTCGAGAACGGGCTTCCGTGTGTCTACCTCGTCGACAGCGGCGGAGCGTTTTTACCTTTGCAGGCCGATGTATTTCCCGACCGCGATCACTTTGGGCGAATCTTCTACAACCAGGCGCGCTTGTCAGCCGCGGGTATTCCACAAATTTCGGTCGTATTGGGCTCATGCACGGCGGGTGGCGCGTACATTCCGGCGATGAGCGACGAAAACGTCATCGTACGCGGTCGCGGAACGATTTTTCTGGGCGGACCGCCGCTTGTAAAGGCCGCGACCGGCGAAGACGTCGACGCCGAATCGCTCGGCGGCGGTCTCGTGCACTCCCAAGTGAGCGGCGTGACCGATCATTTGGCCGAAAACGACGAGCACGCGCTCGAGCTCACGCGACAGATCGTCTCCCACTTGAATCATCAGCGGCATGCGCCGTTCACGATGCTTCCGCCCGAGGAGCCCAAGTACGATCCTCGCGAGATTTACGGCATTATTCCCAA
>DASUEL010000526.1:0-4753 GCA_036275095.1 Bdellovibrionales bacterium | reverse complement strand
CTCAGAATTCGCATATGACTCTTAGACCATGAAAAAGCCGTGCCGGTCCAGTTCTGAATCATTGCGCGTTTAACGGCCGCTCCGTGCTCAATTCCTCGACACCAGGGCGCAAATCGAGTGCGTCGGGTTCCGCCCGTTTGTCGCGGTCTCTTCACAATCGGATGAAACGGGACTTACACGTAGTTGCTACCGTTCCGGTGAAGGGAGAAACATATGGCTCAATCGTCAAAACAGACTTCAGATATTCCGATTTCCAAAGGCCAAAGACGGATTCAACCCGAAGAGATGCTCGACCCCGCGCCTGATGAACGCGCCGACTTGCCGATCGACGACCGCGTCGGTGAGCGTGACATGAGCGCTTCCGAGCTCATGAACGCCAATGAGGATGCGCGGCAGCTCATCGACGTCGAAGACTACGACGCCGAACAAGCTTATCAAATCGCGCTGGCATCGGCGAAAGACAATCAGAAAACGGTGACGACGCCGAAGCCGCTGAACTTCGACGGAGAAAGCTGAGCGGACGGTCAACGCAATACGCGGTCAATCGCGCGACGCCCGTTGTAGCGCGCGCCGATCCATGCCGGCACGCCCGCGGGCCCGAGCCATTCGATCAGAAACGCGTACACATCAGCTTCCGCAAGACTCTCATCGGGCTCCAGCGCCCTCGCGCGGTTTTTGGGCTCTCGCAATAGCCGGCTCAGATAAAACGCTCCGCCCGCCCGCTCTTTCAAAAACTGGAGCACGTGGAGATACTCCTCGGCGTAAAGCAGAAGCTGGTTGCGGCGGAGCTCCCGAATCACAAGATGATCTTTCAGACGCGGGTCGAAGAGCTCGTACGACTCCGCGCCTTTCGAAACGAATTGATTCGGCATTTTGACCACAAAGCCGAGCGCGGCCACGAAGCCCGCTTGGGGAGTATCCAGCATGAGCGGGCTGTTGAAAATGCGAGCGAAATCGCGCTCGGAACGAAACTCACTGACGTCGGTGTGCACGTCGTTCCACCTTTCAGGCTGGTACAGGCGAAAGCCGGTCCCGTCGAGAATGGCAGGGTCACGCAAGCGGGCGTGGGCCTCGAGGTAGCGGCCAGCCGCGAGCTCGCGAAGTGCGGGCTCAAGCCGCGTCCAGAGCGCGCGAGCCGCAGCCTGGGCGGCCTCCATCGAAAGCGGAAAGTCGACCGTCCTGAAGGCAGGCCCCATGCCCGTGTAACCGGCCTCACGCTCCACCCGCGTATCCGGTGACTCGCGCGCGGGCGTAGCCGCGGACGCGCAAACCTGCCCGAAGGCGGATTTCGCACCGAAGAACAGCAGTAAAACGAACGCGGATCGCGCTCCCATGGACGAGCCATTCGTGCAACGGGCGTTCCGTCGGCCTTCGCGGCGTTCGGCGGTTGACGGCGACAGGCCTGTCGACTAGCTAAACAACTCTGTGAAAATTCCAAATCTCGAGCGGATCGCCGTTCACGACATCGTCCTCAAGCCAGGTGAGCGCACGTCTCATCCTCACGCCGAAAGCCACGAGGAGGAGTTCGTCTACGTCGTCAGCGGCCGCCCGCACGCATGGCTCGACGGCTGGCTGCACGAGCTGCGCCCGGGGCATGCGCTAGGATTTCCGGCGGGCACCGGAATCGCGCACACGATTCTGAACAACACCACGAACGACGTGCGGCTGATCGTCGCGGGAGAGCGCACGAAACCCGAAAATCGCTGCGCCTTTCCACTCAATCCCGAGATGAGAGAAACGTCGCCGATTTATTGGGAGGAGCCGCCGCGGCGCCCGCTCGGCCCGCATAACGGCGAGCCGGGCCCCGTGCGCGAGTCCGACCTGGCCAGCGAGCCGCCGCCGTATCTGGCGTTCGCGCCGGCGCTTCCGGGCCGCGTGCCGTTTCACTACCCGGGCGACAACGAGACGTTCGGCCGCGGCCATCGCCTCACCGATTCATTGGGGCTGAAAGCGCTCGGCATCTGGCATGAAATTCTCGAGCCGGGCCGGCGCAGCTCCTGGCCACACGCGCACCGGCGCGAAGAAGAAGTTGCGTGCGTCTTGACGGGGCAGCCGAAGCTCTGGCTCAACGGTTTCGTTTCGCGGCTCGAGCCCGGCACCGCCGTGGTCTTCGCACCCGGCACCGGCGACGCTCATTGCCTGATCAACGACTCCGGCGAACCCGTCTCCTACTTGGGCTTTGGTGAAGCCGTCGATCCCGAAGGCGACCAGATTCACTATCCGCTTCATCCACTTCGCAACGAGGAGATGGCCCGCATCGGCTGGCTCTGGAAAGATCGCCCCGCAAAACCAATCGGCCCTCATCCGGGCACCCCGGAGCGCGCCTTCCCCGATCATCTGCGACTGAGCAAAGCGAGCGACGCTGACACCCGAACGATTCTCGAGATTTACTCCGCGGCCCCCGAATACTTCCTGAACGTAGAGGGCCGGTTGCCGACGGCCGAAACCGTCGCACACGATTTGCGCGATGGCCCCAAGAAGACGGTTCCGGAGTATTTTAAGGAGTTTTTGATCGTACATGCCGAAGGACGTCCCGTCGGTGTCGCCGATCTTCACGCCAATCACCCCGAAACCGGAATCACCTACATCGGCTTGTTGCTTCTTCGCAAAGACGTGTGGGGCCGGGGGCTCGGCCGCCGCGCGTTTTTGTTGGTGGAGGATTACGCCCGGCGCGCGCTGAAGACAAAAATCCTGCGATTGGGAATCTCCCGCGACAACGAAGTGACGGGTTTTTGGCGCAAGATGGGTTTTGCCGAAAATGGCCGATCCTACGAGTGGAAAGGCGAAGCCAAAACGAGCGCTGTCATCGAAATGGACAAACCTCTCGTGATATAAAATGTGAAGATTTCTTCACAAGCCTTACGGACGGCGCATTGACCTTTCATGATTAATCAAGGACAAGGAATGCAAATGAATCAATCCACGAATTCGACCGCGAGCCGCGAAGGCCGCCCGAGTCCCTCTCGCTCCAAAGTCCTACTGATCGACGATTCGCCCGACATCTGCGCGGCCGTGAAAGAGCTTTTGGAGCTCGAAGGCTTATCGGTCGTAACCCGCAGTTCGGGAGCCGCCGGCTTGAACGAGATGAAGAAGGCTCAGTACGGTCTCGTGTTGCTCGACGTGAATCTTTCCGACATGAATGCTCGTGAGATCTTGAACGAGCTGCAAGCCGATCAACTGCTCGATCGACAGCCGATCGTGGCGTTCACGGCCTCGCCGGAGCTCATCGGCAAAGACTATCCAGGCCTTTCCGGCATCATTCGCAAGCCCATCGACATCGTCGAGCTCACGCAGAAAATCAAAGGCTACCTCACGCTCCACTGAAGAATTAGCGGCTCGAAACGCCACCTCCCCCCTGCTTCGGGATCCTTTTGCCCCCAGTCCGCGAGCCGAGAGCCCGCGCTTCGCGAATTGAAGCTGGTATGAAAGCTGCTTTACGGGGCACCCGAGGACCAACATCGGGCCGGAATGGCCAGGGGGATATATGGGTTGTAGTCGCGCGCTTCGTGAGCACGCTCGTCATTTGTTATGGATCTTTTTTACCGCCTTCACGCTCGGCTGCGCGGGGGATTCCGCCGCCGCCAACGGCGCGCCGGCAACGCCCGCGACCGCCGCGACTCTCAAGGACACGATCAGGCTGAATGTGAACGAAGCCGATCTTCGCGTCGTTTACGGCCAGTACGCTGAGATCGAGATTTTGGCCGAGCCCAAAAACCCGGCGACCGACCCGTATGAGTGGAGCGTGACCTCCGACAAACTTCCGCCGGGTCTCCAGCTCCAAGACACTTCAGACAAAGACATGCTCCTGTTCGGAACGCCGCAGTTCCAGGGCAGCTGGTGCTTCGGGCTCAGTGTGGCGCAGAAGAAGGAAGTCGGAACCCGCGAGATCTGCCTTTTCGCGCAAGACAACGCAGACTTGAAGTATCCGAAGTTCAAAACCGACCGCTTCCTTCCGGACGGTGTCGTCGATCAGCTCTATCAACAATATATCGAGCTCGACAAAAAAACCGTCGCGTCGACGAAGCTCACCGGAGACGTCGACAAAACCGAGCTGCCGAAAGGCCTCAAGGCCGAGTTCAACGCGCTCAAGTTTCGCATGAAAATCTCGGGCCGCGCCTCGAAACCCGCGATTGCCCGCCTCGGTGTGAAAATTCAGGACGGCACGGTCGACACATACAAACAATTTCAGATCGTCGTGAACCTCAAGCCCGTCAGCGGCGGCGGAGAGAGCTGCCCGCCCGGCTATTACTTCGACCCGACGCTCGGCTACTGCGTGCAAGACCAGGGCGACAACTGCCCGCCCGGCACCTACTACGAGCCGGCCACGAACTCATGCCAGCCGTACCCGCAACCGCCGCCGACGATCGACTGCCCGGCCGGTTACGACTTCGACTCGTATTTGAGCCGTTGCGTGCCGAAACATTCACCGCGCTGCCCGCTCAACTACGAGTGGGACAACTGGGAGCGCCGCTGCGTTCGCAAACCCTACACTTGCGAGCCTGGCTATCAATACTCATGGACGCAAAAAGAATGCGTGTGGATCTGGCAGACGTCGTGCTCGTACGGCTACCACTGGGATTCGTGGGAGCGCAAATGCGTGCGTAACTACGACTATTGCCGCCACGGCTACACGTGGGATCGCCACTCGCAGTCGTGCCGCCCGACAAAGCGCTGCTGGAGCAGCGACGAGTACTGGGAAGACTACACCCGCCAGTGCCGCCGCCGCGACTCCCGCCGCTGCGACATCGGAGAG
>DASUEL010000525.1:0-3749 GCA_036275095.1 Bdellovibrionales bacterium | reverse complement strand
CCGCAGGCGCTCCGGTTCGAGCGACCGGCGCGGTCGTTCCAGCCGTTCAGGACGTTTTCAATCGCATGCAGGAGCATTTCGATCAGTGCATGGTCATCATCTACGCCGACGAAAAGCTCACGCCCTGGCAGTGGGACTCATCTTGGATCTTGAAATTCAATGCTCCGCCCGCAATCGAAACCGCCGGCGCCAGCGTTTTCAGAATCGTGCTCGACTCGAAGGGCCCGTACCACGGCTACGTTTCGCCGAATGAAATAAACGACGCGTTCTTTCAGGCCTGGAACCAGGGCCGCTATCCCGAGCATCTGACGATCACGCCGATGCTCGTGCAAAATGAGGTCGTGGGCATGCTGCTCGGAACGACGAACCGGGTGCGGGGAGCGATGGTTCCGCTCGGCCTCTACCAGAGCGTCGCGATCGAGCTCGCCCAAACACTCAATCTCAAAGCCGCTGCTTAACGGCTCTCTCTCAAATAGTCGATGTACTCGGGGATCCAGCGCTCTTGTACGTCCGCCAGGCGCTTGAAGCCGCTTTCGTCCTGGATGAGCTTCATGAGCGCGGGAGGCGAACGGTGTGCGGCGGGAACCAGGCGATTCTCGTGAAAGAGCGGTAGAAGTTTTTCGACCGCAGCATGCCCGAGCACCTGGCGCCGCACGAGCGCATCGAGGCTCGCGGCAAGCTCGTCGGGCGTGTACCCGTAATTCGTCAGGAGATCCTGGCCTATGCTCAAGACCTCGTCGTCGTTGAGCCGCCCGTCTTGATACAAATCGAGCGCCGCTTGAAAGCTGTTGCTCGTGACGACCATGCGGCGGCCGAACTTCAAATAGTAATCGGGATCGGTATCTGCCGCGAGGTTGATATAGATCTTGCCCACCGGATCCTGCACCGGAATCTGATCGACGAGCTCGAAGATCGTTTCGATCTGCTCGCCCACCACCCGAAGCGCGTGCAAAATCTTGACGAGATCGCCGCCCGCGAGCCTTCGCGAGCAGATATCGGAGTACATCGCGTAAATCACGGCATCGGATTCGCTGTCATCGCCCCATAGAATTTGCTTCACGTCGGCTTTGAGCTGCGTGCGCAGCTCGAGGAGCGCCTGCAGCTTGTAACCGAGGTGATGCGACAGGCGCCACCAGCGGCTCGGCTTCAGGTTCTTGAGGTTGTCTTTGAAAAACGTGCCGAGCGGCGTGATGCCGTCAAGCGCCAGTTTCTCGCGAATTTTGCGCTCCATCTGCGGCGGCGAAGCCGAAATGAAATAAATCGGAAACGGTTTATCGCTGGCGTCGCGGTGCGCGCGGTTGAGCGCCTTTACCAGGAGGTTCGCACCCGGAACGTTCCGCTTTTGAAAGGCCTTTTCGAGCGCCGTGCGCCAGAGGCCGCGCAGGCTTTCGAAGTGCGTGTCGAGGTAGGTTTTGTCGATGTCCCAAACGTAAATCAACGGGCTCTCGAGCGCGACTTTCGACTTCACGTAATCGAACGCGACCACATCTCCCCAAATTTTCGCCCGCTTTTTCCATTCCCGCATTCGATATCCCAAGGGTGTCGAGTGATGTTACTCACGGCTCAAGCCCTTTGCCAACCTTCGCGCTCCGTGATAGGTCACTAAGCATGGTCTTAATCCCCGTTTCGCAATGCGCCAAAAGCCTCGATTTCGGCCCGTCCAAGCCGCTCCCCCAAGCTCTTCCGCCCTTCGCCGTCCGCGATGGTGAGCGCGCGTTTTTGGTTTCGGGTTTTGACCGCACCGATGGCGACGCCGTGGTTCTCGTAGGACAAATTCACGAACTTCTGAGCGCGCTCTACCCGTCGCTCACGGCGCCCGAAACGGCCCGGCTGGCGCAACAGCTTGGCGAGAGCCTCGGTTTCGAGCTTCGAGATGCGTGGCTGAGCCTCCAGGGTCTGAGGGCCAGCGACGAACTGGTCTCGCTTCTCGCCAAAGTCGCGAGCTCGCCGCGCCTGTTTCAAGACTGGGTCGCCGCGAAGGGCATTTCGCTACGTGAGCTGACGGCACTCACTTTGGCGAGCGGCCCTGCCGTCGATGGCTTTTGTATCGACCTTGCTCGCTCTCCCGCCTCGAAAGCGCAAGGGGTCGCGATTCTCGAGCTGTGGTGCGAGCTCGCCGCGATGAAAACCGCGCCCGCCGCCGTACAGCTCTCAAATCCCGAGGCGGCGCTCAAGGAGCTGCAGGCGCTTCGCAGCCCGCGCACCTCGGCGCGCGACACCGAAGCGGCCGCGCGCCTCAAAACGATCGCCTGGCCCGCGCACACGCAAGCGCGCTGGGTGCGCCAAGGCGACCAAGCCGGTATCGAAATCAAATTTCATCTGTACTCGGAGCTCGATTTGGAGCGGCAGCTACAGGGCCTCACGAAGGTTCGCGAACACTTGTCGAAAGACCTATGGAATCGCCACTGAAAAACCACTTCGAACGCGTCTACGTGCATGAGTCGGCTCGCGGGAGCAGGCTCGCCGCGCGCGCGGCCGAGTTTTTCGGCGCGGCTCGTATAGAGTGGGTTTCCGAGCGCCCGCTCGCGGCGGTGCAAGGCGCGCTCTCCCCTTCCGAGTTCGAGCGCAGCAAGCGGCAGCTGTTCATCACGCGTTTTGAAGGCGCATTCTTCAAACAATGTCCCGGCGCCCAGAACGTTGCATGCTGCAACTACTTCGTGCTCAACCTGGGCCAGCAGTGCAATATGAACTGCTCGTACTGCTATCTCCAAAGTTATCTCAACTCCCCGCTCCTGACTTTGTATTCGAACATCGAAGATGCGCTACAAGAGCTCGCGGCCATGCGGGAGCGGCACGCCGACCTGCCCATCCGCATCGGCACAGGCGAGGTGATGGACAGCCTCAGCCTCGACGAGCTCACCCGGCACTCCGTCGACCTCATTGAGTTCTTCAAGACGGTGCCCAAATGGAAGCTCGAATTCAAAACCAAGTCCGATAACGTCGGGCAGTTTCTCGATCGCAGCCACGCCGGCAACGTTTTCGTCTCGTGGTCGATCAACCCGCAGTACGTCATCTCGCGCGAAGAGCACGGCACCGCCACGCTCGAGCGAAGGCTGGTGGCCGCACGTCAGTGCGCCGACCGCGGTTTCAAAATCGCGTTTCACATTGACCCGATGATCTGGCACCCCGAGTGGCGTGAAAATTACGGCGCGCTGATCGACCGCCTGATGGAGCTGTTCACGCCCGACGAGCTCCCGCAAATCAGCGTGGGCGCTCTGCGCTTTCAGCCCGACCAGCGGCACATGATGCGCGCCCGCTTCGGAATGGAAAGCCTCGTCACCTCAGGCGAGCTGTTTTTGAGCCGCGACGGCAAGCTCCGCTACGACCAGGCCACCCGCAACGAAATGTTCAAGTTCGTCGTCGAGCGTTTTCGTGCGAATAGCCCGCTTTGGAAGGTCTGGCTCTGTATGGAAAGCCCCGAATCCTGGCTCTCGACTTTCGAGTCGACGCCGCGTAACGTGAAAGAGCTAGAACCCTTGTTTCGCCCGCTCCCGAACCCAAAGGCACTCGGAGTGGCGCACGGAGGTCTCAGGTGAAGTTCGCAATCGGCTTGCTTTCATTCCTCCTCCTTTCAGGCGCTGTGGCGCCCGCGCTCGCGCAAACTGATTATTTGGTTTTGCGCCGCCTCGTTGTCTTTCCGTTCGATGCGCCAGCCAACGTTTCAGGAGGGGCCGAGCGCGCTTGGTGGAAGGTTCGCGAAGAGCTGACCAACAACCGCCGGTTTCTGATCGCGAGCAAGCAATTCATGA
>DASUEL010000524.1:0-5652 GCA_036275095.1 Bdellovibrionales bacterium | reverse complement strand
TAAATTGAACGCACAGAGTTCACTTCCTGCGAGTTGCGAACCCTGAGCATGCTATTCAATGACTGTTTTAGACACTTTTTGCTGGTGTCTTTAGCGGCGGGGCCACACCTGATCCCATCCCGAACTCAGAAGTTAAGCCCGCCAGCGGCGATGGTACTGCACGGTTCGCCGTGTGGAAGAGTAGCACGACGCCAACTCTATTTTGTAAAGGGATTCCGGTAAAACGGGATCCCTTTTTTTTTGCCTCACGGTCTTCTTCGGAAACTGTCTAGGTCTCTTTTGAAAACTGGATTTGGTTTGTCTCGAGCCGGTTTGGAAAGAAAATTTCTCGAAAAATTTTCGGGATGACTCGCCGGCGCCGTTCCGAAGGTCTCGAAAAATTCAAACTCATTTGCTTGCTCAGATTTTGTCTGACGATTTGGGCGGCAAGAGATCGTTAGATCATTTTATGAAAGAAATTCTGTGACTTTTTAGATTCAGCCACGATTTCTAATTCAGTTTTCTAATGCGGAATTATTGATTATTTCTCTGCCTGCATTTGGAACTTGGCCCCCCTTCTATGGCAAAGTTCTATGTCCCAAGCCCGGTTCTTGAACCGGGCTTTTTTTTGCTCATTTCGGAATTTGCTCAATTCGAAGCGATGAAATTTCGGTACGCGCCAATTGAGATTTGGCGCTCAAGCGAAGGGCTCGAGCATCCTAGCGAGGACTTCGGCTGGTGGGCGCGTGTCGGACTCGTTGAGATTTGCGAGTGGCTTTTCTGGCAGATTTTGATTCGCAAGAAAATCGACGGAGTCGGGATTGATATAGAACATGCCCGTTAGAATTTTTCCGCTGGCTCGGGTTTCGTGTAGAGCGCTCAGTGCCGCCATCTTATTGCTCACGTCGTGGCTCGATGGATCGAGTTTCTTCAGGAACAAAAGTGAGCCGTCGGGCATGCGAATCTCTTTCGTTTCGCCCTCGGCATATTGCGCTTGAATTGGTTCGGCGGGTTCGACGAAACCCAGCTCCTGCAATCGTACGTTGTGTTGTTTGACCATATCGTAGCTGCGAGGCGAGCCCTCGTGATTGTTGAAGGTAACGCACGGTGAAATCACGTCGATGACCGCGGTTCCGGGATGGTGGAATGCGGCTTTGATGAGCGGGACCAGTTGTTTGGGGTCGCCCGAGAATGAACGGGCCACGAATGAGCAACCGAGCTCGATTGCGAGTGCGCACAGGTCGATTTGCTCGTGGGTGTTGACGGTTCCGCTTTTGAGTTTGGCTCCTCGCTCAGAGGTCGCAGAGAATTGGCCCTTCGTGAGACCGTACACGCCGTTGTTTTCAATGATGTATACGAGCGGAAGGTTGCGTCGGATCAAGTGGGTGAACGTGCCGATGCCGATGCTCGCCGTGTCTCCGTCGCCGGAGACGCCCAGGAGTTTGAGATTTCGATTGCCCATCTTTACGCCGGTTGAGACCGCTGGCATGCGTCCGTGAACTGAGTTGAACGCAAAAGAGCGGCTCGAGAAGTATGCCGGCGTTTTGCTGGAGCATCCAATGCCGGACATCTTTCCGAGCTCGTACGGGTCGATTCCTGACTCGTATAGGGCCGAGATGATGTGGGTCGTGATGCTGTCGTGGCCGCAGCCCGTGCACAGCGTGCTGGGGGCGCCCTGATAATCGAGCTTTTTTAGGCCGAGCTTGTTGGTTTCGGGCTTGGCGGCCGCGGGTGCTGCAGTTTGGGCTTCGGTTGTTTTGACTTCAGACATATTGCGTATTCCTTAATTAGCTTTTCAGTTTCGTAGCCAGGCGGAGCGGCGTGCTAGTTCATTTGGCCTCGTTCTGCCGCCACGATGGGGTTGACGACGGCGTCGGCGTAGACCGGAAGGCCGTCGTAGTGCAGGACGGAGCGCAGGCGCGGTGCCAGGTGGCTGAACTCGGCCGTCAGCAGATTCTTCATTTGGCCGTCGCGGTTTTGCTCCACCACGTACACCCGGTCGTGCGATTTGATGAAGGTTTCGACGTCTTGATTGAACGGGTAGGCGCGAATTCTCATGTAGCTCGGCTCGACGCCGTTCTTTTTGAGTTGGCTGCGGACCTCGGCCATCACGATGTCGGTTGAGCCGAAGGCGATGACGCCGACCTTTGAGCCCGCCGTGTTTTCGATTATGGGTGCGGGCACGTAGGTTTTGGCCGTGTTGAATTTTTTGGCCAGGCGGTCGAGGACGCGCTTATAAACCTCGTTACTTTCGGTGTAGCGGGCTTTTTCGTCATGGCCCGAGCCGCGCGTGAAATACGGGGCCATGGGATGCTTGGTGCCCGGGAGCGTGCGGTACGGGATGCCGTCGCCGTCGCTGTCTTCGTAGCGGCCGAAGGCGGCCTTGGTCGAAAGCGTTTCGGCGGTCATCACCTTTCCGCGATCGAAGGGTTTCGTGGGCGGCTGAAAGCGGTCGGTGATCCAGTAGTTCATGCCTAGATCGAGATCGCTCAGTACGAAAACGGCGGTCTGCAGGCGCTCCGCGAGATCAAAGGCCGTTTGCCCGTAGTCGAAGCATTCTTGCGGGCTCGCCGGGAAAAGCATGATGTGTTTGGTGTCGCCGTGAGAGATCGTCGCGATGAACGAGATGTCTCCTTGCGAAGTGCGGGTAGGGAGTCCGGTGGACGGTCCCGCGCGCTGAACGTCCCACACGACCGCGGGAATTTCGGCGAAGTACGAATAGCCCGCGAACTCCGACATCAGGCTGATGCCGGGGCCTGACGTGGTCGTCATCGCGCGTGCGCCGGTCCAGCTGGCGCCGAGGACCATTCCCATGGCTGAGAGCTCGTCTTCGGCTTGGATGATCGAGTACGAGTTTTTGCCGTCGGCGGTCTTGCGGTATTTGGCTGCGTAGCCGGCGAAGGCTTCGGCGAGCGAGCTGCTCGGCGTGATCGGGTACCATGACATGAACGTGCAGCCGCCATACACGAGGCCCATGGCCGCGGCCGTGTTGCCGTCGATGAGGATTTTGCCTTGGGTTTTGTTCATGGACTGCACTTTGAACGGGAACGGATTTTTGAAGTGCTCGGCCGCGTAGGCCGCACCGGCTTCGATAGCCTTGAGGTTTTCTTCGACGATTGAGGCGTTCTTCTTTCCGAATTGATCCATCGCGGATTTGCGGAGAACCTCTTTGTCGATACCGGTGAGCTCGGCGACGAGACCTACGTACACCATGTTGGTCAAAAACTTCTTCATCTTAATTGCGGTGGTGACGCCATCGACGATTTTGCGGAAGGGCACGGCCATGTTGATCGTATCGTTCCGAAGAAGCGCGCGATCGAACTTGAGATCGTCGTTGTACATGAAAACACCGCCGGGTTTGACCTCACGGATGTCTTCGGCGACCGTCGCCGGATTCATCGCGATCGTAAAATCAATGTCGCGTTTTCTTGCGATGTAACCGTCGCGGTTCACGCGGATGCTGAACCAGGTCGGCAAGCCCGCGATATTCGACGGAAAGAGATTCTTGCCGCCCGTGGGGATTCCCATGCGGAACAGCGCCTTGAGGATGATCATATTGGAGGACTGGCTGCCGCTTCCGTTGACCGTAGCGACGTTCAACACGAAGTCATTGATAACAGGATTCATATTCGAATTTTCCTTGTTGATCTGGCATTATAGGCCTGGTCCAGGCGCCTTGTGAATCTCATAGTTTGAGGGGTTTATTCGAGGCGTTAGAGCGAAAGAGCGCCTCAGGCTACCAGCGTTTCGCGGCTTTGCCGGTCTCGACGGTGGTGTCTTTGAGCCACGATGTACGAGCGGGAATAAAGGAAGCCATGGCGAATACGGGTCTGAACGAAGGCTTGGTGAGCGGCGGCGGGGGCATTCGATGTGCTCTTGCCGGGCGCTGTTCGGGCTGTGGCTGGATTGAGCGCTCCTATGAAAGCCAAAGGGCCGAGAAGCTTGGCCTTCTGCGTGCCGGGCTGCGGGAGGCCGGTTATGCGGTTGAGCCCCTGTTTTTCGAATGCGGGGAGTGGGCCGCCCGTGACCGCGTGGATCTGACCCTGGAGGAGGGACGCCTCGGGCTCTTTGCCAACGGCGAGCGCTCCGTGATCCCGATGTCGGCGTGCCCGATGATGTCGGAGCGGCTGGAGAACTGGCTCAAGGCGTTCGCGGCGGATTTGCCTCCGCAGATCAAGCGCGGATCCGTGCGGCTGCGGGTGGCCCCTTCTGGCGCGCGCGGCATATGGCTGGATTTCGCGAATTTGGATGTTAAGGCTCTGTTGGATGAGGCGACGTGGCTGAAGCGGCTCTACGGAGAATCGGCGGTCGAAATCGGGCAAAAGCGTAAGCGTCTAGTAATGAAGGACGGATCGCTGCGGCTCGCTGATCCTGTATTGGAGCCGTGGTTTGAAACATACACCCCGCAGCCGGTTCCGCTTTTGTGCGCGATCGGCAGCTTCACGCAACCTGGTTTCGCGGCGAATCGCGTTCTCGTTGGGCGTGTGGCGGAGCTAGCTGAGAAAAGCGGTGTTAGGAGCTGGCTGGAGTTGGGCGCCGGCATCGGTAATTTCACGGTCGCGCTTGCCGGCCGAGGGCACTCCGTCGTGGCGCTGGAAATGGACGGGCTCGCGGTGCAGGCTCTTCAAGCGAATACGAAAAGTCTAGGTGAGCGCGTGCGCGTGCTGGCCGGAGATTACCGTCGGCCTAAATTTCTCGAGCATGCCGGTGATTGTGAGGGGCTGCTTTGCGACCCTCCGCGCTCGGGTTTGGGGCCCTTCTTGAATGCGCTTTCGCAGCTTCCGCGGGCGCGCACCTTCATTTATGTTTCGTGTTTCTTGGATTCGTTTCTCACCGATTGCCGCGCGCTCAAGGCCGCGGGCTATGAATTGCGGGCCGCGGAGATCGTGGATCAGTTTCCACAGAGCCCGCATTTCGAAACCGTCGCGTTGTTCGTCAAATCATGAAAGCAGGCGTGCTAGTTGATGGCGTCGCTGAGGAGAGCGAAGGCTTCGGGATCGATAGCGCGGCCCCATTTTTCGTAAGCGTTGTTGATTTCGTCGATGCCGGCCGGCGGGTGAACCGGACCGACGTGAACGCGCAAGGGACCGGGCTTGGCGAAGAAGTTGCCCTTGGGCCAGAGATTGTAGGCGTTTTCGAGGTAGAGAAAGAGAATTGGCGTGTTCGTGCGCAAAGCGAAGACACTCACGCCGCGCTTGAACGCGCGCACGTGGCCGTCGGGGCTGCGGGTGCCTTCAGGAAAGATCACGAGCCAAATGTTTGAAAGGCTCGCGAGCAGGTTCACGATCAACGTCATGGCCTGCCGTTTGTTCTCTTTCCGGTCGAGCGGAATCGCACCAATGCAATGCTTCGAGAAGACGGTCATCCAGTAGCCCTTGAAGAAATAATCTTTCGCTGCGGCGACATACAGATTCAGCCAATAACGGAAAGGTATCGCGGCCGCGATGCTGACGGCATCGAGGTGGCTGGCGTGATTCGATATGATGATGAGCTTAGGATGTTTTTTGAAAATCTCTTTGAAGTCGCCTTCGACTTTCAGGCGGATGTAGAAGCGGAAAACGATGAGCTTCATCAGCAACGCCCAAACGAAACGAATCAGAATACTGGTGAAATCGAGGTGGCGGGTGAATAAAGGCAAATGCCGCAAATGTATCGGCAGCTGTGTCCATTGTT
>DASUEL010000523.1:0-6832 GCA_036275095.1 Bdellovibrionales bacterium | reverse complement strand
TCACGGGCAACGGGCAAAACCGTCGAGCAGTTCGCGAACGAGACTCTGTTTGGGGCGCTCGGAATCACGAACTACCGCTGGACCGCCGATCAGAAAGGCCTCGCTCATGGAGGCGGCGGGCTTTGGATCGCGCCCCGCGATCTGCTGAAGGTCGGCCGCATGATCCTCGACGGCGGAAAGTTCAATGGTCAGCAAGTGCTTTCCGCCAAGTGGATCGAAGAGCTCTCGACGAGCCGGCACCTCGTCGTGCTGGGCCGGGGTTACGGACTCCAATGGTGGCGTCTCAGCCGCCGCACCGACAAGGCCGAGCGCCGCGACGATGACATCTTGGCGGCGATGGGCAATATGAGCAACTTTCTATTCATCGATCGCGCCACCAACTCCGTGATCGTGGTGAACGGCTGGATCACCACGCCGCGATTTCTCGAAAACCCCGTGCGTTTCTTGCGCCGGCAAATCCTGCCCGCTCTCGACTCGGCTCAGCCTTGAGCGCGCGCCGGTCTCACAAAATAAAAAGGCCCGGTCGCAACCGGGCCCATATGTACTGAATCGAATGTCAGGTGCGGCTTACTTACGAGTCCAGCCGTGAACTTGGCCGCCGAGGCGCGTGACGCTCATGCCGTCATCGAGCTTCAGCTCGTTCATGTTGTAGACTTGCGTGCCGCCGCAAACTTCGAGGCCCGTCGTCGGAACCTCGGGGGCGTAAACGGTCGTGACCGCTTCATTTCCGCCACCGATGATCTTGAAAGTCTGCGGGTTGCTGACCCAGCCTTGCCGGGTCACCGTCGAGCGCCATGCCGGTACGCCGAAGCCGTCGTCGAGGAAGTAATAGCCGACCTCATACTTTTCTTCAGCCGGCATCGCCGGGTTCGGAATCAAGAGATAGATCGCGAGCCCTTGGATCTCGAGCGAGGTCGAGCCCTGGCACTCACCTTCATCATCGCTTATGACTTCGCAGTTCGTCGTGCTCACTTGGCCGACTTGCGTTCCCGGCAAGTTCGTCGCCGTCACCAGGCTCGCATGCTGCGAGGTTTTTTGGGCGACGGCTTTTACTTGCGTCGTGAGCGAAAGACGATAGTCGACGTCGGGATCACCGAAAATCACGGTCTCACGGAATTGATCTCCGACCCGAATGCGCGGATCGATCATCTTTCTCGGAGACGCGGTTCCCGCGGTCTTGCAGCCGAAATTATAAAATTGAGCGGTCTCTGCGGCGCTGATCGTGCGCACGGCCTGGAAGTCGCCCGGTTTTCCTTGAGGACGCGGAGTGGGTGTCGGAACCGGAACAGGCGTGGGCGTCGGCTCTGGTGTGGGTTCTGGAGTCGGCTCCGGCGTGGGGTTTCCGCCGGCGGGCTGATTGCCTGAGTTGCCGCCGCCCGAGCCGCCACCTGACGTGCAGGCGGCGACGAGCATCAACGCGCAAATGAGGCTAAAGATACTTCGAAGAGTTTTCGTTTTCGGCATTGATCACCTTCCTTGGTTCTCGTGATGAATAATTCATCGTACCGGCAAAATTTTCCTCTGCGAAGCTGTAAGCGCTTCAGTCTAACCTAAGGCTGGCTTGGGTTTCCCGGCCGTCTGGTTATGACTGGATGGTCGAGTCACTCGACCGACGTCCTCCCCTCGAAGCCTCACCGCCCTTTCGGCCAGCTTCGCGGGCGATTTGAGGATTGCGTGAGAATGAGCGTTTCTCGGGTGGAACGCTCTCGCCGCCTTTGCGCGAGATCTCACGTTGTTTTGCTGGGTCCATCGCGGCAAAGCCGCGCATGCTCTTCTTAACCGGTTGATTCTCTGCCATGGGTGTCTCCTTCACTCGTATTGGCTTCACGTTCAGTCGCGGGTCGCAACCCGTCTCTACGCTAAGGTCAACCGATCAAGCGGTTTTGTTACGAGTGTGTGCATTCGTCATCGGTCCTTGGAGCGACAAGGCGAAAAGTGCTTCGAATTCTATAGCATCGTGTGAAGAAAAGACCTGAATCTCGCCGCGATGGTTCGCGACGAGGCGGCGCAGCCGGCGCTGGTTCCACAAGCGCTTTTCGCGGTCGACTTCCATCATGCGTTGATAGGCACGCAGCCCCGGCGTGCAGCGCGGATTGTCGGGGCGCACTTCGCGCCGGTAAAAATATGCGTCTCCCGCAAGAAAGAGCCAGCCTCGGTCGGAGCGTACAGCGACGCCACAGTGGCCCCAGGTATGCCCGACCAAGGGCACCATCAAGATTTCAGGTGGCAGGCCCTCGAGCTGGCGCACACGCTCAAACCCAAACCATCGCTCTCCGCTCTCCGTATAGGTGAGCCAATTCGGTTTGAAGGCCCACTGCTCAGGGCGATACCGGCGCGAGTTAATGAAGCCGCTCGCGGAGTTGGCGAACTCCAATTCAGCCGCATGGATGTGAATCATGGCGTTCGGGAAGTCCTCGAGCGCTCCGGCGTGATCGAAGTCGAGGTGGGTGACCACGATGTGCCGCACGTCGGCGGGGTCGTATCCCAGCACTTTGAGCTGATTGTAGGCGGCCTCCGCCGGCTTCAACAAGGGCCGGCAAATGTTCTTGAAGAAAGGGGCGATTCGCTCATCGGAGCGACGCACTTCGCGCAGGCTCGTTCCCGTGTCTATAAGAACGAGCCCGTGAGCCGTCTCGACGAGAAGGCAATGACAGACGAGCCGGGCCGTTCCGACCCCTGGCGTAAACCCATCCAAAAGACGGCCACCGGCCGGGCACATGGTGCCGCAATTGAGATGATGAACCTTCATGCTTTGAAGCCTCCCACGGGAACTCTCGCACGAACTTTATTCGCAAGAGTTGTTCAAATTCTGAGTTAATTACATGAGATCGCAACTTAGCCTTTAAGGTTTTGGGATTAAAACGCTTCCATGGTCAGGAAGCATTCCCCGAAAAAACAAAAGCTGATGAGAGGCATGCACAGCCCGAAAGGAACCCTGATTATCATCGGCGGCCACGAAGACCGCACTCCTGACAGCGCCATACTGAAGGAAGTGGCCAAGAAGGTGGGCCGGGGCAAGCTCGTGATCTCGACGCTGGCAAGCCAAACGCAGGCGTCCGAGCTCTGGCGCCTATACAAGCGGGTCTTCACGAAGCTCGGCGTAAAAAATATCGTTCATCTCTCAGGTGACTCACGCGAAGACTGCCTGAAGCCCGATAAAATCATGCGCGTCACAGGCGCGAAGGCGGTGTTTTTTACCGGCGGCGATCAGTTGAGTCTGGCGGCTTATCTCGGCGGCACCGTGCTTTGCGAGAGAATTCGCGAAATTTACCATAAAGGGGGTCTCATCGCAGGTACCTCCGCCGGCGCGTCGGTCCTCGCCGAACACATGATAATCGAAGGCCATGCCGACGAAAGCCACCGGGTCGAGAATGTCATGGCGTTGGGGCCGGGCATTGGAGTCATTACCGATGTCATCATCGACCAACATTTTGCCGAACGCGGCCGAATCGGCCGCTTACTGGGTGCGGTCGCTGAAAACGGAAAATACCTCGGCATCGGAATCGACGAAGACACGGCACTCATCATCCGCCAGGGCCGCGAAGCCCGCGCGATCGGCTCCGGCGCCGTTTATTTGCTCGATGCGCAAGAAAGCACGCACACGAACGTTTCCCACCGCGATGAAGGCGTCACGCTCTCGATCTTCAATTTGAAGATGCACGTGCTAAGCAAAGGCGACACGTTCAACATCGATCGGAGGATGCCTTCGGGCCATTGATTCTGCTCAAGTATCACGGTTAGGCGAGTCCCTAACACTCAATGGCCGCGCGACACGCGTTCAATCGCGTTTCGCGCAGTGGCGAATGATGTTTCGTACTGCTTTCTGATGTCTTCCCAACGGCTCTCCTTGGCCGTTTCGAGCGCTCTCAGGTGACGGTTTGCAGAAGCCAAGGGCTCCTCGGCCTCTCGCAAGCGCGCGCGGCCGGAGGCGCCCGCATTGTCCCTTATCGTATTGAACTTCGCCGCTAAAGCCTGGAGCTCACTTCGAGACCTGCTCGTGTACTCGTTGCGCCGTTGTTCATCATTGCGGGCGACGTCGGCGGTTTGCTTCGCATTTTCAGGCTCGGCTACGGCTGCGGGAGTGCCCGCTCCGGTGTCACGATCCTGCATGTTCGTTCCAACGCGAGTTTCTCCCGCGCTTTTCATGTCAGTAGGCGGGTTTGTCGCCTGCTGATTGTCGCAGGCGCCAAGTAGCGCGGCCAGCGTCAGTACCATTGTCGTTCGAGTCATGTACCCTCCTCAGCGAACCCAGATGGCGGCGAGAGCCGCTCTGCGAGGACAAGATCGCGCTTAGCGGTTTGAGTGTCCAACCCGAATCACGAATGTTGTTGAAACTGAAAATTCTTTCGCGACCGTGGAAGACGGCTGCATCGAGCAACGCGATAAACAGGTCATTTGACTGGAGGCGCACGCCTCGCAAAGTCCGGCCCGAGACACGCGCGCTCGACTCCACGGGTTCGCCTGTCGCCGTGATCACGCGCAGCCCGCTTGGAGCATGGTTGAGGAATTCGATCGTCAAAGTCCTGGCCTTGCTCTGGTTCTGCGGCAGCCAGCCGAGGATCACGAGCGTGTCATCGGCGCGCTCGAATACATAAACCTGCGCGCCCTGGCCTAAACCGCGCACCCGGAGCTCGTTCGACCTCAAAACACGCATGGAGCCTCCCAAAGCGCGCCGAACGGCTCGAAATGCGCTCAGCGATGGTTTCGCTCGCCCGCCCAATGCTATGAGCCCCAAATGTCTATTGTGATCGTCGCCTATGACGTTCTGCTTTTTGGGCAGGTCCCAAATTCGATACCAGGCCGTAAGTGAAACGTCTTCGGAGGCCAGAATGATGGCGTGCTGTTTCCATAGATGAATGGCCTGCGCGAGCTCGCCTCGCTTCGAGCTAAATCCGATTTCGTTGAACCATAAGTCGGCGCCGCTTCGATTTTGCGCGATCAGGTTCGAAACAATGGCGACTTTATGAGCGTACTCCTCGACCGGTTCCGGCTCCCAGGTTTCGTGGTAGCCGTGCACCGCGATCACGTCCACCCAACGGTCGAGCTGGTGAGTTTCTAGCGCCACTTCGGCAAAGCGGTCGGCCCGCGCGAAACCACCCAGCACAAGCAATGCGTTCGGGTTCGCCTTTCGTGTCTCTACGGCGGCGATCTTGATGAGCTCCGAAAACTCCGCCGCCGTTCCCGTCCAATAGTGACGGTTGTCAGGTTCGTTCCACAATTCCCAAACACTGATTTCGTTTCGGTAGCGCGCGGCAATGACCGCCATGAATCGGCCCAATGCCGCGAGATCTTTCGGAGGCTGCGCCCAAGAATTTTCCCCGTTTCGCGCGGCCCACGCTGGAGTAAAACAAACATAAGGAATCAAAGTTATGCCGTGGCGCTTAGCCTCGAGCACGACATGGTCCCAGAAGCCCCAGTCGAGTTTTCCCGGAGCGGTTTCGATGCCGTCCCATGCGAACGCAAAACGAAACTGCTTGATTCCGAGGCCGGCGAGCGCTTTGAAGGTGTTGTCGATCTCGCTCATGCCTGTCGATTCTTCAGGAAAGTCGTCCGCGAGGGCGAAGGGTTGCTCATAGTGAGGCCCCTGCGCGGTTTTTCGGGAGCTGGCGAAACGAAGGAGCGGGAGTTGGCGATCAAACGCCTCAGCTGCGGCGGCAGGCGTGACCAAGCCGGGTGCCCGCTCAAGGACGACGGGCTTCAGCGGCCGCGAGGTTTGGCAACCGACTGCCAATGCGAGCGCAAAGACAATGAAGAAACAGACATGATACATATACGGCCTCTCGGTCGGCGTTCAGGAAATTCCGGCAGTGACTATGCTCGGATTTCCTCTCGTGAAAATCTATCGATTTTGGTGATTCCGCCAATATTCTCGGGCGTCAGAGGGGGCGCGCTGAATCCACGCTCACCCACCGCGGCGTTTTCGGGCAAAGCGGATAGCCGCTCAATCGGCCCGGGCGAGTCGGACAGCCGCTCAATCGGCCCGGCCGCGCGAACGTCAAATCAAATTTCGTCGCGCGAAATCTGACATACGTTTTAGGACTCGCTCCACCCGTTGCGCGGGATCGAGTGATTCACGAATATCGTTGATCCCCGGCGGGCTCTTGATCTTGTCTTTACACCCGAGGTCGGTGCAGAGCTCAATGCCTACTCGGCGCCGCGAGGTCGCGATCGCGGTCATCAAACCGACGCCTCCCGAGCCGCGCACGCAGTGGCACCACTCGCACATGTGGTTGATCCCCTCGGATTTCGCGTGAGGCCGGTGAAAAACGATTCCCATCGGTTTATCCGACGCTGGATCGATGAACACCAGGTAAGCACGGTGTCCCGAGGGTTCAAGCCACGCTATATAGTCTTTGACTCCAAGGGGAAATCGAAGCTCCGCCGGCACGACGACCTCGTCGCGGTCGAGCTCGCGAAACGTGTCCTTCAATACAGTCTCGTTGGCTATTCTGAACATAGAAAATAATTTTAACCCAGAAGCGCACAACGGGAAAGGCCCGGCGAATCACGGAATCGTGTCGTGGGCGAATCACTGAATCGTGTCGTGGTTGGCGCACGAAACGGAGGCCGCGGCCCGCGCCAGGGCAGGCCTTGCTCGAGCGCGATCTGCCAGGGCGGCGCCGGTTCCTCGCTTTCAACGGGGACGACCTAGGCGCACCGGGGCAATGCCATTTGGCGCGCTAGGCCCCGAGCGTGGAACGGCTGCCCGCGAAGCGCCCGGCACGGCGTTTGCGCGTGGAGGAGCAGCACGTGCCGCAATAGCGCCCGCAAGAGCCGTGCTCGCGCGCGGACCGTTGCGCGCAAGGGCGACGACGTCCGCGTGGTCTGCGTG
>DASUEL010000522.1:0-2130 GCA_036275095.1 Bdellovibrionales bacterium | reverse complement strand
GCATCATTGAAGCCGTCGATCAGCATGTACTCGTAGGTGACGAAACGCTTGTCGCCCTCGGGAATGGCGTCGACCACCGGCAAAATCTTTTCCAAAGGGTATTTTTTGTTGAGCGGAATCAGCTGCCCGCGCTTCTCCGGGTCGGTCGAATGCAGCGACAGCGCGACATTCACACCCGGCATTTCCCGCTTCCAGCGCTCGAGGCCCGGCAGGTAACCGGCCGTGCTGACCGTAATCTTATGGACCGCGAGGCTCAGCCCGTGCTGGGAAAGGAATATCCCGCAGGCCGTTTTCACGGCGTCGAAGTTGTGCAACGGCTCGCCCTGCCCCATGAACACCACGTTCAAAATGCGGTCATCGCCGGGGCGGTTCTCCGTCAGCCAGCGCTTGGCCTCGACGAACTGGCCGACGATTTCATCGGCCCTGAGATGGCGCGTGAAGCCCTGCAATCCGGTATGGCAGAAGGCGCAGGCCATCGCGCAGCCGACCTGGGACGAAAGGCAGATCGTGTATTTACCCTGAAACGGAATCAGAACGGTTTCAACGCGGCGGCCATCTTCCATTTCAAAAAGGAACTTCACCGTTTTGTCGGCCGACTGGTGGACGGTACGGATCGCGGGAAGCCGGAAATCAAGCCCGGCCCTCACCGCCCGGCTGCGCTTCGAGAGATTGTTGTGCTCGCAGCTTTCGCGCCGGTTCTTTTTGTAATGCCAATTGAACAAGAGCGGCGCGCCGTCGCACATCCGCTCGAGGTCTTGATAGGTCAGTCCGTAAAAGTTCACCGGAACCGAGTCACACTGATCGGTTCCGATGTCAACCGCGTTTGATTAGGGCACCGTGCACTGTTCGATTTTGGCGTCAAACGCCAGGCCGCGGACCTTCGCTTGGCCGCCGTCGGCGGAGCCCGCCGCACGCGTCGCGAGCACGGTCGTGTTGGCGCGGAGGTTCAGAGCCTCACCGCAACCCGACACCACCTGGTCGGCGCCGATCTCGTAAAAGTCGCTCACCGAAGGACTCGAGGTGCCTTGCAGGCTGTGGCTGACCTTGGGTCCCTGCGCGCCGGCGAAGAAAACTTCCGCCGTCGCGGTCAACTGGCTGCCCGCCGCGAGCTGTTCTTTGCCGAACACCGACGGACGACCCAACACCAGGCGTTCATCCGCCGCCAGCGCGACCGGAATGGTGATTGCGCACGCCTTGCGGTCGAGCCGCGCCGACTGCAGGTCAACCTGCATATCGGGCGTGTAAACGATCAGGCGCTTGCCGTTCGATCCGACTTTCACTTGGATGCCGTTCCCGGCCGCCGGGCAACCCGTGCCTCCAAAACTTATGTTACCGACATTGGTGGCATCGGCGCTAACCGCGGCGGCGGCCAGAGCCATCATACATGCAGCGAATAAGGTTCTTCCCATCTGATCCCCCTTCCACCGGAACGAACCGGTGTCTCTTTGATCCCGATGGGAATCGTGTGCATTTTACATGCCTGCTTAGAGGGTATCGGCGAGCGCGTCGAGAATGCCGGCCCACCCGAGCTCGATCTTCTCTTTGTAGTCGGCGTAATCGGCGTCGATGTGGTGAATCAGAGTCACTTCACATCCCTTTTCGAGTTTTTTGATATCGATAGAGACCGCGTCCCCGCTTTTCGCGCGGCGGTCGACGCTGAATTCAAAGGCGAGGCGTTTCGGCCGCTCGAGTTCGGTGTAGGTGCCAAAATGCTCGGCATCCCCCTCGGGCCGCCGGTCGACGAACAGAAATTTTCCGCCGACTTTGGGATCGATCTCGACCTTCACCATCTTTCCGGTAACGGTCGCGAACATGAACTTCCCGGCCTTTTTGGGGTCGAGAAAAGCGTCAAAAACCTTCTCCGCCGGGGCGCCGTAACGGAGTTTCACTTTCACGGGTACGGTTTCTTTGTCCATGGCAGAACTCTGCCAGATGCCACCCCGCCAAGCAACGGCGCCGTGACCCGTAGTGCGTCAATTGACCCCGTAATGAATGGAGTCGCAGACGAATTCGTATCCGATGTTCTGATAGATTTTATTCGAGGTGGGATTCGTCATATCGGTGAACAGATTGGTTTCGGTCTTGCCGCGGGCGAGCAGGTGGCCGGTCAAGCCCGCCGTCACGGCACTG
>DASUEL010000521.1:0-3276 GCA_036275095.1 Bdellovibrionales bacterium | reverse complement strand
GCGTTACCGGAAGCCAGCCGTTTGAAATCGAAGTGCGGAGAAACGCCTCCCATTGGGGAAACTTTCTCTATTGTTTGGCCTACCTGATGGTATTCCCGGCCTTCGTCTTCTGGCGGCACCATCGCTTCGAGTACAAACGCTGGGCCGAAGCGGACTTGTCGCCCTACCAGTGGATCTCGGATGTCGGCGAAGGCGTCGGCAATGCCATAATCGAGGGGGATGACTGATGCTTAAAGCTTACGGAGTGTATGCGCTTCTGATCTGCCTGCTCTTGGCTTACGCCAACGCGCGCGGCTGGGTGATGGGGGCGACTTTATTTACGCAAAACAAATGGGGAACGCAGGGACCCGCGTTCCATCACAAATAAGTTTGGGGGTATAGCAATGGACCAGCTCATCAGTTTGAAGGCGATCATGAACTCGGTTGTGTTTTCGTTGATCGGCATGATCGTGTTCTGCATCGGGTATTTCATTTTCGACAAGGCGACGCCGGGCAATTTCTGGAAAGAAATCCTCGACGAGCACAACTCGGCGCTGGCGATTCTCGTCGGCTCGGTCGCAATCGCCTTCGGTCTCATCATTTCGGCGGCCATGCACGGCTAAGGCTCGATTAAGGATTACGATGTCGTTTTTGCTTTTGTTCTCCGTTTTTGTCGTCGCGACCTGCGGTCTCGTCTATGAGCTCATCACCGGAACGCTGGCCAGCTACCTGCTGGGCGACTCGGTCACGCAGTTCTCGACCGTGATCGGCGTCTATCTGTTCTCGATGGGCATTGGCTCGTATCTGTCGAAATTCGTCACCCGTAACCTCGTGGGCGTCTTCGTCAAAACCGAGCTCTTGATCGGCATGGTCGGCGGGTTTTCGGCGCCGCTGCTCTTTCTGCTCTTCGAGCACGTGACTCATTTTCGCATCATGCTGTACTCGATGATCGGAGTCATCGGCACGCTCGTGGGCCTCGAAATCCCGCTCATGATGAGAATCCTCAAGGACCATTTTGAGTTCAAGGACCTCGTCTCGAAGATCTTCACTTTCGACTACATCGGCGCGCTCTTCGCGTCGCTGCTGTTCCCTTTGATTCTGGTACCCTATTTGGGCCTCGTGCGCTCGAGCCTGCTCTTCGGAATCCTGAATGTCGTGGTGGGGCTGTGGACGGTGCACCTGCTCGCGGGCCAGGTACCCTGGGCCCGCGCCACGCGCGCGCTGGCCGTCGCGTGCCTGGCGGCGCTGGTCGCCGGTTTCGCTTGGTCCGACGAAATTCTATCGTTCTCGGAGTCGATGGCCTACCCTGATCCCGTCGTGTACTCGAAGTCGTCGCCGTATCAGCGCATCGTTCTGACGAAGACGCCCCATGATTTGCGGCTTTTCTTGAATGGAAATCTACAATTCAGCTCGCGCGATGAGTACCGTTATCACGAAGCGCTCGTCCACGTTGGGCTACAGGCTTTGCCGCACGCACGCAAGGTCCTGGTCCTGGGGGGCGGCGACGGCCTGGCCGTGCGCGAGGTGCTCAAACATCAAAATGTCGAACGCATCGTGCTCGTCGATCTCGACGGGAAAATGACCGAGCTGTTCTCGAAGCACCCTCTGCTCACCGATCTCAATGCGAATGCCTTGACCGATCCGCGCGTCGAGGTCGTCAATGCCGACGCGTTTCTCTGGCTCAAGCAAGCGAAAGAGGTTTTCGACTTCGTCGTCATCGACTTTCCAGATCCGTCCAACTTTTCGCTCGGCAAGCTTTACTCCACCGCGTTTTTTAGAACGCTCTCGCGCGCGGTTGCCCGCGACGGCGCCATCGTCGTTCAGAGCACGTCGCCGTTCGTCGCACGCAAGTCGTTTTGGTGCGTCGATGAGACTCTGCGCTCGATCGGCTGGGAGACGCGGCCGTACCACGCCTATGTTCCGTCCTTCGGAGAGTGGGGCTTCATTCTCGCTTCGTTCAAAGAGCTGAGGCTCGCCGAGAGGTACGTGCCGGGTCTCAAATACGTCAATCCCGAAACGGTCGCGCAAATGGTGAACTTTCCGCCCGACATGGCTCGCGTGCCCGTCGAAGTGAACAAACTCAACAATCAGGCACTCGTGTTGTATTTCGAGCAGGAGTGGTCGCAGTATGTGGCGCATTGACCGCCGCACGTTCTTGCAATCGGCTGCTGCCGGCGGAGCCGCCTGCGCGGCCGGGCTGCTCGCGTGGCAGCCTTGGCGGAACCGCGCGATCCCGGGCCGCATCGTCGGCGCCTCTCACGAAGCCGGCCACATTTTGCGCGACCCCGCGTTCAAAGCCGAGCCTACCGAGCATCTCGACGTCGGCGTCTTGATCGTAGGCTCCGGCATCGCGGGGCTTTCGGCCGCCCGGCAACTCGAGAAGTCGGGTGTTCGCGACTTCATGATCGTCGATCTCGAAAAAGACGCCGGCGGAAACGCCGTGAGCGGCGCCAATCACGTCTCAGCTTATCCCTGGGGCGCGCATTATCTGCCGCTTCCCAACAAAGAGACCGTACATGTGCGCGAGCTGCTCGAGGAGCTCGGCGTGATCACGGGCTACGACCGCGCGGGTCTTCCCGTTTTCGACGAGCTCCACCTTTGCGCCGAGCCCGATGAGCGGCTGCATATTCACGGCCGCTGGCAAGACGGGCTCGTGCCGAGCGTGGGCCTCTCGAGCGAAGACCGCCGCCAGTTCGACGAGTTTTTCGCGCTCGTCAAAAAACTTCGGTCGGCACGCGGGCGCGACGGTCGCCCTGCTTTCGCAATTCCACTCGATCTGAGCTCACGGGACGAGACGTACACGTCCTACGATGCAATCACGATGTCGGAGCTCATGCGAAAAAACGGTTGGAGCTCCGAAAAACTCAACTGGTATGTCGACTATTGCTGCCGCGACGACTACGGCACCACCGCCGCTCAGACCTCGGCTTGGGCGGGCCTGCATTACTTCGCCGGGCGGCGGGGGCTCGCGGCCAATGCCGACTCCGAGACGGTGCTGACGTGGCCCTCCGGAAACGGCTGGCTCGTGGAGAAGCTTCGAGCGCGCGTGAACGACCGGCTTCGGCTCTCGACCATGGCAATCAAAGTCAGAATGACCGGGGACGGCGCGCTGGCCGACACGCTCGACGTTCGCACGAAGACCGTCACGCGCGTGCGCGCACGCACCCTCATCTGGGCGGCGCCGCGATTTCTCGCGGCTCGCGTGATCGAAAACGGGCCCAAGGATGACGGTTTTACCTACGCTCCGTGGATGGTCGCCAACCTCACGCTCAAGGACGCGCCTCCCGAGGTCACCGC
>DASUEL010000520.1:0-10049 GCA_036275095.1 Bdellovibrionales bacterium | reverse complement strand
GTGGCCCGTGCCGGAGATGTTGACCGTGAGCGTGCCTTCGCACGTGCCTTCGATCGTCACGCCGGTTTGTCCGTACGAGCTTGCGGCAGGGCTTGTGAACGCGAGCGCCGGCGCGCTTCGGTCGACGCGGAATTGGTAGAGTGAGTTGGTGGCGGCGGTCGCGTTGCCTGCGGTGTCGTACGCGACCACTTGAATGTAGTAATCGGTGTTGTCGGCAAGCGAGCAGCCGGTGAAAGCCTGACTGGTCGTGTCCGCGGCCGGCGTTTCAGCGCCTTCGGTGCAAAGCTCGTTGTTGCTGCCGTCACGGATGCTCACGAGATACGACGACTCGCCCGTCGTGTTCTCCCAGTTCGCCGTGACGTCGGTGCCGGCCGTGAGGTACGCGTTCGCCGTGACGTCGGCGCCGCCGGTGGCGCCCGTGATGTTGAAGTTCGCAGGACCGCTCGTGTCGACCGTGAAGCTGTAGCTGTTGTTGCTTGCGGGCAAGACGGTCGAGCCGGCTTTCGCCGTAACCTTAATAATATAGGAAGTGCCGTGCACGAGCGTGCAGCCCGTAAAGGTGTAGCTCGTCGCGGCCACGCTATTTTCCGAGCACGCGGCGGAGTCGCCGGCCTCAGCCCAATCGGTGTCGCCGCTATTGCGGACTTGTACGTCGTAGCTTGTGGCGTTGGTGGAGGTTTGCCAGTTCGCCGTCAAAGTGGTCGTCGTGCCCAGCCAGGCGTTCGCGGTATTGTCAGTGCCGCCGGTGGCGCCGGTGATCGCGAAGGTGCCCAAGTTCACGAACGTCCAGTTGGTGTTGTTGCCCGCATCCGTATTGGTGCCGGCCGTCGCGCCAATCGCCGTCGCATTGACGTTGTTCGAGTCGCGCACGTTGACGTACGCGACGGTGCGAGTGCCCTGCGGATCGATGTTCCACTGGGTGCCGGCGCTCGTGCTTCGGAGCGTGACCGTGGCAGACGCGTTGCCGCCGAAGTTGAGCGTGTTGGTGATCGTCTGCGTTTTTCCGGCTTCGAAGTTCAGCTGTAAGTTCGCGCTCAGCGGGCCGGGCTGGAAGTTGGTGAACGTGTTGTCGCCGTAAATCGTCTGATTCGTGCCGCGCGGGCGCACCCAGCTGGTTTCAGGATCGAAGGTACCGCCGGTTTTGTTCCAGTTGCCATAAAGCGCGATTGTCGAGCTTCCGCCTTTGAGCGTGCCCTGCGTAAGGTTCAAAGTTGCGACGGTGGTGGTCGCGCCGGCCAGAGTCCAAGTGCCAGACCCGTCGAACGTCAGAGTATTGTATGAGTCCCCGGCGGCCAGGCTCGCGTACGTGCCCGATCCATTGTAAACCACCGTACCCGAGAAGCTCTTAGATGCGGAGCTGACCGTCTCGCCGCCTTGAAGCGTGAGAGTTCCAGCCGCAGCCGATGTTAGCTGGTCGGTTATTGACACGTTATTACCGGCCAGCGCGAGCGTGCCCGAGGTGATGGCTAAGTCTTGTCCCGTGCCGTTCAGCGTGAGGGCCGAAGCCAGCGTCGCCGTGCCCGAAGATTTGTTGATCGTAAACGTGCCCGCCGGCATTGTACCGCCCGAGTGCGTGATCATCTGCGCGGCCGTTCCTGTGAGTGTGATCGCCGCCGTACCGCCGTCGAAGCCCGCCTCGGTCGTAAGGTTGCCGGTCACGTTCAAATTTCCGTACAGACGCACGACGCCGCTGGCGGTCGTTTGCCTTAGCGTGACGTTGTTGGCCGTAAGCGTGTCGCCGGCCGCGATCGTGTAGTCGTTATTCGTTCCGCCCGAAGCGCGGCCGCCGTCGATGAGCAGGTTGTTAATCGTCAGGCTCGTCGGCAAATCGATCGTGTAGACGGCGTTGCTGCTCGACTGGCCGTACAAAATCAAGCGGCCGCTATTGTGCGTGTACGTCGTGCCTGAAGCGACTTGAAACATGGTTTCGTTCCCCGACCACCAGATGCCGGGGCCGACGCCGAAGTCGCCGGTCGGAGCCGTGAAGCTTCCTTGCGTGAGAATGAACTTCGTGACGTTGAAGTTGACCGTGCCGGCATCGGGCAGTACGGAGCCCGCGGTCTTGTTGATTTTGAGATACGGGCCTTGACCCTCGGCGTGACCGAAATAGTACTGCGTGCCGGTGCCGTCGAGAGTGACGGTCGCAGTACCCGCATAGGCGCCCTGCAAGTAACTGACGTTGCCGCGAACCTTCAGCTCGCCGGTGACAGCTGTCTCGTTGAGCGCCGCAAAACCGGTCGTACCGCTTCGATCGATCGTGAGGTTACCCACGACCGTAAGCGAGTCGCCCGCCGGAATATACCAAACCGCGACCACGCCAGTGGTGGCGTGGCCCGCCGAGAAGCGCAGATGGTTGAAAGTCGTGGTCGCGATGCCATCGACCGTATAGCTGCGAACCGCGGTTGAGCCGTTGTAGTCGAACCATACGGTGCCCGAGTTGTGGTTGAACGTGCCGCCGAGGTGCTGAAACGCGTAGGCGTCGGCCTCGGTGGTTTTTTGAAATTTCAGAGTCGCGCTCGGCGCCGTGAACGTGCCGCCCACGAGAGTGAACTGGCCGTCGGTGACCGTGAAGTTCGAGTTGCCGCCGGTGAACGTGCCGTTATATTGGATGTAATCACTTGAGCCGATGTCGACCGTGTAGCCCGCACCTTGCGTGATCGTGCCGGTGTAGCCGAGTGTCAGGCCCATGCCCTGGACGCTGACGTTCGTGTCGATGGTAGCATTGCAAGTGGTATCGCAGACGGCCGAGAAGATCGCGACGTCGTTCACGCCCGGAGCCGTCGTGCCGTTATGCCAGTTGGCGCCGTTCGACCAGTTGGTGTTGCCGCCCAAGCCTGTCCACGTGTACGGCGTCATCACGTCGACCGTGACGGTGCCCGTGTCGGTGCCGCCTTGGCCGTCGGAGACGGTGTACGTGAATGCGTCGCGGCCTGCGGCGCCGCCTGTGGGCGTGTAGGTGACGGAGCGGCCGTCGCCCGCGATCGTGACGGTACCGCTCACGCCGTTGGTTTTCGCGGTGACCGTCAAATAGTCGCCGTTGGTGTCGGTGTCGTTCGAGAGCACGTTGATGACGACCGAGCCGTCGGATTGGTTCATGTCGATGGCGTCATCCACCGCGACAGGGGCCACGTTGGCCGCGAAGTTCCAGCCGACGTTGTTGCCTGAGTTGGTGGAGTTGGTGTTGTACGCGTTGATGTAAGTGGCGTTCGTGTTGTTCGAGTCTTGAACGTCGAGCCAGCTGATCGTGCGGGTGCCTTGCGGGTTGATGTTCCAACGCGTGCCCGGCGAAGTGCTGCGCAGCTGAGTCGCGTTTCCGACGTCGCCTGTGATCGAGAGCGCGCCCGCGACCGTCACGGTGGTGCCGGCATCGAAGGAGAGGGTCGTCACCGCGCCGCCGTGATTGTCGTCGATAGTCAAATTGTAGAACGACCAATTTCCGCTCAGATTGTTGGCGCCGCCATTGAGCGACATGTTGACGGTTGAGTTCTGGTGATTGAACGTCGAGTTCGACGCGAGCCCCAGGTACGAGCCGACATTGAGGATCTGGCCATTCGCGTTCAGCGTCGCGCTATTGTTGATCGACAAGAGGCTGGCCGTCAGAGTTCCGTTCAGCGTGTATGTTCCTACCTGAAACGTGAGTTCTCCCGAATAATTGTTCCCGAGCTTGAGACCCGTGTACGAGCCCGTGCCGCGGTAGCGGACTTCGCCGCCGGTCATGTTGAAGCTGCCGTAGGTGACTGTCTCGGAGTTGAGCAAGTAGACCGTCGCGAAGTCGGACGTTACGTCGAACCGGTCGTTAACCGTCAGGTCGTGGCCTTCGATGATGAAGCCGCCGGAGGTGACGACGAGGTCCTGGCCCGCCGAGTTCAGGACGAGATTCGAGGCGAGTGTCGCGTCGCCCGAGGCCTTGTTTACGGTGAATGTGCCCGACGGCATCGTGCCGCCCGAGTGCGTGATCGACTGCGCGCCCGTGCCGTTGAGCGTGAGCGCTGCCGTGCCGCCGCTTGCACCGGTGCCGACCGTGAGATTTCCGGCCACGTTGTAGGCTCCGTTGAGCGCGATCAGGCCCGTGCCGCTCGAGCGGCTGACGCTGAGGTTGCCGGCGACATTCACCGTGTCGCCCGCCGCGACTTCGAACGTCTTCGTATCGGCCGTCGCGTTCACGGTGTCGAACGTCAGGTGATTTAACGTAACCGACGTGGGCACGTCGATTGTGTAGGTGGCAGCGCCGGAGGTGCCGGTGAGCTTCACCGTGCCGGAGTTATGCGTGAACGTTCCGCCGGCCATCACGAACGCGTTGCTCGAAGCCGCGTTTTCGCGATTGATGGTCAGAGTGCCGGAAGGGGCGGTAAAGCTGCCTTGGGTAAGGGTGAACTGGCTTACGCTTAAGATTGTGGTTCCGGCTTGCGGAGTCAGAGCACCGGCCGACTTATTCACCTCGAACGGACCGATGAGGCTCGATGCCGACTGGAACTTGTATTCCTGAGCTCCGGTGCCGTCGATTGAGATCAGCGTCGTGCCGCCTTTGAGACGGCTGCCTTCGGCGTAGAAGTAACCGCGATCCTTGATCGTACCGCCATTGACTATGAGATCGCTGTTGTACGAAGCGCGAAGAGTCAGGCCGGCCGTGGCAATCAGCTCATCGCCTGCCGAGAACGTAAAGGTCGTAGTTCCAGTAGCTGAGGAATAAGTATCCAGGACCACTTGAGGCACGGTCAGACTTGAGTTGAAGTCGAAGACATAGTTGCGGGTTTGGAACGCATTGATTTCGAAGTAGGTGCCCGTGAAGCTGAACGTGCCGCCGGCCGCGGTGCTGAAGATCGTCGCGCCGTCAGCTACCGTCGTGTCGCTGAGATTCATGTTGAAACGGCCGTCCGACTTCGTGAAGCTTCCGCCGGAGAGCGTGAAGGTGGCGTTGTCGAGCACGACGTTACCGCTGGCCGTAGAGGTGAAGGTGCCGGCGGCCTGAGTCCAGTTGCCCGTGCCGATAGTGAGAGCGCCCGTGCCTGAATGCGTGATGGTGCCGCCGTAGCCCGAGTTCATGCGGATGCCGCCGACACTCACGGCCGCGCTGATCGTAGGCGAGCAGTTCGAACTGCAGGTCGCATCGAAGATCGCGGTTTGCGTGGCGCTGGGTGCGGCGTTGCCGTGCCAGTTGGCGCCGGTCGTCCAGCTGGCGTCACCGCCGCCGCCGTCCCAGGTGAAGGGGTTCATGACTTTGATCGTGACGGTCTCCGTGTCGGTCGCGGTGCCGTCGCTGACGGTGTACGTGAACGTGTCGACACCGTTGAAGCCGCTATCAGGCGTGTAGGTGAGAACACCGGCGACGACCGAGGTCGTGCCGCCCGCCGGATCGGTCGCCGCCGTGACGGTGAGCGGGTCGCCGTTCGAGTCGGTGTCGTTGGCCTTCACGTCGAGCGTCGTGGCCGCCGCGTCTTGGTCGATCGTGAAGGTGTCGGCCACGGCAACCGGGGCGCTGTTCGCCGCGAAATTCCAGTTCGTGTTGTTGCCCGAGTCGGTCGAGTTCGTGCCGTACGCCTGAATACGGAGCGCGTTCGTATTGTTGGAGTCGCGAACGTCGAGATAAGCGATCGTGCGCGAGCCTTGCGGATTGATATTGAATTGCGTACCCGGCGTCAAACTTCTAAGCGACAAGAGATTTCCTGCGGCGCCTTGGAGAGTCAGTGCGCCCGCGATCGTTTGGGTGCTTCCCGCAGCGAATCTCAGGGTTGCGGCCGAAGCTACGACATGGCTCAGGTTGTTGAACGTGGTATTGCCGCGAATATCCACGCTGGCATTGAGGGTGAAGGTGTTGCTGCCTGGCGTGTACGTGCCGTAGTTATTCCAGTTGTCGTAGCACTGAACGTCTTGGCCGGCCGAAATCAAAGTCGCGCCCGCGTTGATCGTCACGTCACGCGAGCTGAGCGTGCCGGTGTGTTGCCAGCTTCCGGCTCCGGTGAAATAGAGTTTCTGATAGGTATTGCCCAAGGCCAGCGAGGCGTAGGTGCCGGTGCCGTAGTACTCGACTTCGGCGTACGTGACCTGCGAGAACGTCGTGCGGGTCACCGTCTCATCGCCCTGCAAACGCAGGCGTGAAGTCGCGGCATTGAGCTCCAGCCGGTCATTGACGGTCAGGTTGTAGCCTGCGAGGTCGAGCGTGCCGGTGGTAATCGCAAGGTCCTGGCCTACGGTGTCGAGTGAGAGCGCCGATGCCAACGTGACGGTGCCGCTGGCTTTGTCGATCGTGAACGTGCCGCCCGGAACGGTGCCGCCCGCATGATTGATGGTCTGAGCCGCGGTACCGGTCAGCCGGATCGCCGCCGTGCCGCCGCCGCTTCCGTCTTGAATCGAAAGGTTGCCTTGTACATCGACTCGGGTACCGTCGAGAAAGACGGTGCCGTTCGAAGCCGACCGGAGAATCGTCAGGTCATTGACTGTAATCGTATCGCCCGCGCCCAATGTAAAGTTGGGCGTCCACGTTGAAGTTGTCGACACGTCGAACGTCACATTATGGAATGTCGCCGTCGTCGGTACGTCGATGTAGTACGCGTCATGGGTGGCTTTGGCCAAGAAACGCAACAGGCCCCCATTCGGATCGAAGGTCGTGCCAGACGCCTGGTAGAATGCATCGGAGTTTCCAACGTTGAAGACCCGGTCGATCGTCATCGTGCCGGTCGGAGCCTGGAAGGAGCCGTTGACCAAGCGGAACTCCTCGACGACCAGCAAATTGTCGCCGCCAGACCGCGTGACCGTGCCTCCCACTTTGTCAACTTCGAGCACGCCCGCCCAAGACGTTCCAGTCGATGTATAAGTTTGCGCGGCCGGCCCCGTGAATCTAATTTTGCCGCTTCCGCCGTTGGCGCCGTGGCCGAGAGTCAAATTGCCGTTCAAGTTGATCGTGCCGGTGTTGAAAATGACCTTACCGGTCTTACCGGCTTCGCCGACGATTTCAAGATTGCCGGTGACATTGATTTCGTCGCCGCTGCCAAGAGTCCATCGTCGCGTGTAGCCGAACTGGCTGTCGACGTGGAGCTTGAGGTTGTTCACTGTGATGACCGGCGCCAGGTCGATTGTCGCGACTGAGTTTTGATTGTCACCGGTGAAAATGAGCGTGCCGTTAGGTGCATTGAATGCGCCCGAGGCTCCGACGGTGAATACCGTGCCGTTCGGTTGGGCATTTTGGTCGATCGTCATGTTCGCGTTCGGTGCGGTGAACGTGCCGCCCGTGAGCGTGAACGTACCATCGTTGATCGTCAATGCGCTGTCGCCGCCACTAAAGGTGCCTGCCGACTGGGACCAGCCACTCGCGCCGACCGTAATCGTTTGGCTTGCGGCTTGGGTGATGGTGCCGGTGTAGCCCGAGTTCATTCTGACGCCCGCGACGTTGATCGACGCATCAATCGTGGGCGAGCAGTTCGAGCTGCAGGTCGCATCGAAGATGGCGACGTCAGCGTTGGTCGGCGCCGTTCCTCCATGCCAGTTGGAATTGTTAGACCAGTTGGGTGAGACAGGGCCGGTCGAAGCGCCCGTCCACGTGAACGGGTTCATGACCTTGACGGTGACCGTGCCGTTGGCGGTCGTCGTGCCGTCGCTGACGGTGTACGTGAACGTGTCGACGCCGTTGAAGCCGCTATCAGGCGTGTAGGTGAGGACACCGGCATTGACGGCCGTGGTGCCGCCCGCCGGATCGGTGGCGGCGGTGACGGTGAGCGGGTCACCGTTCGAGTCGGTGTCGTTGGCGGTCACGCTCAGCGTGGTGGCTGAAGCATCTTGGTTGACGGTGAACGTGTCGGCCACGGCGACGGGCGCGCTGTTGGCCGCGAAGTTCCAGTTCACGTTATTTCCGGAGTCGGTCGAGTTCGTTCCGTACGCCTGAATGCGGAGCGCGTTCGTGTTGTTGGAATCCTGCACGTCGAGATACGCGATACTGCGCGTGCCTTGCGGGTTGATTTCGAACCGTTGGCCCGAGGTTGAGCTGCGCAGGCTGAGGACGTTACCCGCCGAGCCGGTCAACGTCAGTACGCCGCCGATCGTTTGAGTCGAGCTATGATCGAACGTGATTGTCGACGGCGCGGCTGTGACCTTCGTCAGGTTGTTGAACGTGTTGTTGCCGATGAGGTTGCTCGCGGTTCCGCTGAGCGTGACGGTATTGGCGCCGGGAACGTAAGTTCCCCCGGCCGACTCGAAATTGCGGGTCGTAATGTCGTTGCCCGCGCTGTTGAACGTTCCGGCTTCGAGATAGATCTCATCCGCGGTCAATGCGGCATTGTGGGTGAAGTTGCCCGCGCCGAGAATATGTAAGTTGTAATAGCTATTGCCGAGCGCAAGTGAGGTGTACGTGCCGGTACCCACATACTTGGCCGTGCTGCCCGACGAGAACGATTTGGTGCCGGTGACCGTCTCGTTACCGGCGGCGCGAATGCTGGTCCCGCTTGCCGCCGACAGCGTGCCGGGCACGGTCAAATTGTAGCCGTCGAGCTGCAGTTCACCGGCGCTAACAGACAGGTTTTGGCCGCCGCCACTGAGCGTGAGATTCGCCGAAAGCGCCGCGCTTGAAGCCGGCTTGTTGACCGTGAGGGCGCCCGTCGGAAAGGTGCCACTTGCATGTTCAATTATGGCCGGCGTCGCTCCCGTCATCGTGATCGCCGCGGATCCGCCGCCCGCGCCCGTTCCGACGAATACGTTGCGGCCAACTTCGATCGTGCCCGCGGCCGCGACGGTGCCGCTCGAACCGGTGCGCTCCAGGCGGAAATCGTTGTCGACGACGAGCGTGTCGCCGGCCGCGACCTGACGGGTTTGCGCCCATGCAAGACCGGCAGCGGTATTGAAGTTGACGTTGTAGAGAGTCAGCGTCGAGTTCAAATCGATCGTCGTGGTGGTGTGGCCGACTTCGCCGGTGAACGCCACTGTTCCGTTGTTGTGAGCGAATGTGCCGCCCGTGTGCGTGAAAACCGTTGCGGGGTTGTTGTTGAAGATCGTGAGCGTGCCCGAAGGCGCCGTGAACGTACCTGCTGCCAGCGTGAAATAGTACGCTCCGAGGTTCGCTGAAGCCGTGACCGAGCCCGCGCCGGATTTGTCGATCTTGAGGTGCGGCAAGTAGGCGCTCGCAACGCCTGTGACGTTCGCGGCCGACGTGCCGATCATGGCGACGATCGTGTCGCCGCCCTTCGCGCCGGCGCCGACGACCGCGCTGCCTTCGACGTTGATGGTGCCGCCGTTCGAAGTCATGAGTCCCGCCGAGCCAGTGCGGTCGATGCGGAACTCGTTAGCTACGGTCAGCGAGTCGCCCGGATTGATCGTGCGCGTGACTTCCCATGAGAGGCCGGCCGAGCTGGTGTAGCGCAAGTTGTAGAGAGTCAGCGCGACGTCGACGTTGATGACATGGTTGTTATGGCCGACTGTCGAGTCGAACGTCACCGTTCCGTTACGATGGGTGAACGTGCCGGCTGTCATGTTGAAGGCGGTTTGACTGCTGTCGCTGGCGATCTTCAAGATGCCTGATGTCGAGTTGAACGTGCCGCCAGCGAGCGTGAAGTTCTGCGTGGTGATCGCGCCGTCGGCGCCGTCGAACGTGCCGGCGGCCTGATAGTAGCCGCTCGAGCCGATCGTCACGGTGTAGGTCGCGCCCTGTGTGATCGTGCCGGTATAGCCCGTATTGATGCGGATACCGCCGACGCTGATGTTCTGGTTGATCGTCGGAGAGCAGTTCGATTGGCAGGTGCCGTCGAAGACCGCGGTCTGCGTGCCGTTCGGGGCTGTACCGCCGTGCCAGTTGGCGCCCACCGACCAGTTCGGTGATACGGGGCCGGTCGAAGCGCCCGTCCAGGTGAACGGGCTGCGCACATAGACGGTGACCGTGCCGACGTCGGTCGCCACACCGTCGCTGACGGTGTACGTGAAGGTGTCGGTGCCGAAGAAGCCCGCGTTCGGAACGTATTTGACGGTGGTATTGCCGGCTTCGATCGTGACGGTGCCGTTCGAGCCGTTGGTTTTGGCCGAGACGGTGAGCGTGTCGGCGGCGTCGGCATCGGTGTCGTTGGCGAGCACGC
>DASUEL010000519.1:0-5111 GCA_036275095.1 Bdellovibrionales bacterium | reverse complement strand
AAGAGCGCCTGATCAAGATTTATCGAGTCGGCGACGCCTTCTTCTGGATCGGCGGGCCCGGCGAAGAGGCGTTCGGCGTTCCGCTCGGCCTGCTCACGAACAAAGGGAAGGGCCTAGATCACGATTGGCTGCACCTGCATTATCGCGCAACTCCCACGCTGATCGCGATGGGCATGCCCATGATCGACTCGATCCGCCTGATCATGAATCGCGCGACCGACCCTTGCACGGGCGGCCGCAACTTCTCGAACCATTATTGCTTTCCCGAATGGAATGTTGCACCGGTCAGCTCGCCGATCGAAGTGCAGTACAGCACGGCGATCGGCACCGCTTGGGCACAGCGCCGCCCAGGCCCTAACGGCAAGCGCCCTAAGGGCGTCACGATCGTCACCGGCGGCGATGCCGGTACGGCCGAAGGCGATTTCGCGACCTGTTTGGTTTGGTCATCGCGGCCGGGCCGTGAGCTTCCGATTTACATCACGGTTCAAAATAACAAGTGGGGCATTTCGACCGACTACGATAGCCAGCACGGCGAAAAATACATTTCCGACCGCGGTAAACCGTTCGGAATGCGCACGGGTGTATACGACGGTAATGATCCGATCGAGTCGTACTTCGCGATTCGTGACGATCTCGAATACATCCGCAAGAACTGCAAGCCGGTTCTCTCGGAGTTCCGCACGTCACGTTTGTACGGCCACTCATCGGCGTCGGGCGCCAACATTGTTCCTAGCGAGCGCTGCCCGATCAAGCCGTTCGAGGAGAAGCTGCTTCGTCACGGCATCTTGAAAGAAGCCGACGTGAAACGTATTTGGACGACGTACGAAGAAGAGGCGCGGCTTGCAGCCGAGCAAGTGAAGTCAGAGCCAGCACCGACTCCCGAGAGCATCTGGGATCACGTATACGTGAACAACGAGAACGCGGACTGGAGGAAATTCTAATGGCGAATATGGTTCAAGCCATCAGAATGGCGCTTCACTACGCTGAAGAAAACATGGAGCTGAAGGACGTGTTCGGAGAAGACGTCGGCGCTCCGCTGGGTGGCGTGTTTCGCGCGACCCAAAATCTCAAGACGGCTTGGAACTCTCCGCTTGATGAGCGCGGCATCGTCGGCATGGCGATGGGTATCGCGATGGCCGGCGACCGCTGTGTCGCCGAAATTCAGTTCTGTGATTACATCTTCAATACGATCGATCTCTTGAAAATTGCCGGCAATACGCTTTGGGTGACCAATGGGCAGATGCCGATGCCGCTCGTCGTGATGACTCCGGTCGGAGCCGGCATTCGCGGCTCGGTTTATCACAGCCACAGCTTCGACGCGTGGGCAACGCGGCTTCCGGGCTGGAAGGTCGTCATGCCGTCGACTCCGCTCGATGCTTACGGCCTCATGCTCTCGGCCATCGAAGACCCGAACCCCGTTCTGTTTTTGAAGCCGAAGGCTCTTCTTCGCACGCGCGGCGCCGATCTGATTCCGGGCGAGCCTGAAGACGAAAAGACCTTGCGCGCGATGATCGACACACCCCTAAACGACAACGGCACCTGGAAGCCCAATTGGCCGAAGGTCGAAAAGCTCATGATTCCGATCGGCCAAGGCAAAAAGACCCGCGAGGGTGACGCCGCGACGATCGTGTCATATGGGCGCACGCTGCCTTTATGCAATGACGTCGCCGACGAGCTCGCGCAAGAGGGCATCCACGTCGACGTCATCGACATGCGCTCGCTTTATCCCTACGACTGGCAAATGATCAAAGCGTCGGTGAAGAAAACCGGACGCGTGATTTTCGTCAACGAGGACACTGAAGTGACCAACTTCGGCGAGCACCTGGCCTATCGCACAACGAGTGAACTCTTCTATGATCTGATGGCCCGGCCGCGCGTTCTCGCCGGCAAGAATGTTCCCGGAATCGGTTTGCATCCGAGTCTCGAAGAGAACACGGTTCCACAAAAACACCAGATCTTAGAGGAGGTCCGCGGCTTGCTCAGCGAGGTTCCGTGAGCCGCCTACCTCCGTTCGACAAATACAAATACTATCGTAAGGCCGTTCAGGCGCCCGACACGGACGCTGAATTTCTCTATAAGACCTACAAGCACCTGAAAGGCCGGCCGCCCAAAACCCTGCGAGAGGATTTTTGCGGGACATTCGCAATTTCCTGCGAATGGGTGAAGCAGAAGCCGGGCTTGCGCGCCTTTGGCGTCGACCTCGATCCTGAGCCGCTCGCGTATGGCCGCGAGAACTACTATTCAAAGCTGGAGCCCGGGGAGCAAAGGCGGCTCGAGGTTCTTCAGAAGAACGTTCTAGATCGCGGTCTTCCACGAGCCGACATCGTCGCGGTCTTCAACTTCTCGTGCTACTTCTTCAAACAGCGCCAAATGATGCTCGATTATTTCAAGAATGCTCATCGCACCTTGAATCCGGGGGGTCTCTTCGTGATCGACTCATTCGGTGGCCCTCTCTGTGAAGAGCCCAATACCGACGAGGTCAAACACCGCGGGTTCATTTACTACTGGGATCAAACCTACTTTGAGCCCATTCATCGCGACGCCACGTTCTTCATTCATTTCAAACGAAAGGGCGAGCGCAAACGCGAGAAGGTCTTTCGTTACGATTGGCGGATGTGGACTCTTCCTGAACTGCGCGATCTCATGGCCGACGCCGGTTTCAGAAAGACCCATGTTTTTTGGGAAGGCTCCACGAAGTCGGGAGCGGGCAACGGAGAGTTCCGGCGCCGTGAAAAAGGCGACGACGCCGGCGCTTGGGTTGCTTACGTCATCGGCGAAAAATAATCAGTGAACGTGGTTTTTTTGGTGCGGATCGAACTTGCAGTAAGTTTCGCACTTCGTGGGCTTGGCCTCGCCAGCATTGAGATCCGGCAATAAGTCATTGAGCGGTTTGACGGCGTCGGCTTGAGTCGGCTGCGGTTCGGCGGGCACGGGCTCCTCAGCTTTGGCTTTGCAGGATACGAAAAATGCGACGAGTAGGGCGAAAAGGAGGAGGCGTCCGAACATACTGCTCATATTAGAGATATCGGACAAACGTCCCGGAACTTAAGCGTCTCATTTTGAGAGACTCTCAAGCGGCCGTAATCATGTATTAATCGAGATCAATTATTTTTGGTTTAGATGCGCGCCTGCTGAGCCGTGGGCTTGCGGCCGGGGGCCTCAAGCGTCTTCTTCTTGTTGATCGTCGCGGGCACAGTCTTGGTCGTGGCCTTCCGCTTTTGGGATCGTTTTTCCTTGGCGGCCGCGAGTTTCGCCTTCGCGCGCTCGGCCTTCAGCTTGGCGGCGCGCTCGATAGCGAGCAGCTGCTGCTGGTGCTTTTGAATCGCTGCGATTTCGGCTTCAACTTTTTTGCGTTGCGCGTCCATCGCGGCCTTTTCTTTTTCGGCTTCGAGGCGGCGTTTTTCGGCCTCCGCGACGTCTTGCTTCGTCTTGACGGCGAGGCTCGCTTTATAGAGTTTCATCTCATTGAGGCGCTTTTGAGCGTCGGCGAGCTGTTTTTCGGCCGCTTCGGCGTCGGCTTTGGCTTTCTTGGCCTCGGCGTCGGCGTCGTCGATGGTGGCGGCGCCGCTCAGAACCATCTGCTCGGCCGCGTTGAGGGCCTGGTTCTCCTCGGGAGTCTCAGTTTCCTCGAACTCCTCGATTTCATCCACGTCGGTGTCGGCGGCGCGGGCGACTTGTGGTGAGCCCAATAAAAGGAGAATCGCAGTCAAAAAGATAGGCATAAGTTGTGGGAATCCAGTTGTGCTTTTCACGTTAATTCCTCCCCGTAGGGCTAACCATTAGGTGTGCAATTCGCGTGCACGTGAATAGGGGATAATCAATTCCAATCAAATCGAAAGTGTCGAAGTTCGAGTTGCTGCCTACCTGTGTGACAAAAGGCCTGAATCCACGTTTGAGACGGAAATTAGTAGGCATCGGCGGCCAGGCCCTTCTTCCGGCGCGGCTCGTCGCCGAACTCCACACGGACTTTTTTCGCCTTCTTTACGGGTGGAGGAGGCCTATTGGCCTGAGTCATCGACGCCTTCGTCTGCCGGGCCTGCACGAGGCGCTCCTGTGCGCGGTCGATGCGGTCCTCGGCCTTTTCCGCGCGCTCTTTGGCTCTTGCGCGGCGTTTTTCGTACGCCAAAATTTCCTTTTGTAATGCCTCTTTTTGTCGTTCGACCTTCAGGCGTGCGGCGTCGGCTTTCTTCTTGCGCTCGATGGAGCCGATTGTTTCTTTTTGAAGGTGTTTCTTGTCGCCGTAATTCTTCGATTTTACTTTTCGAAGATAGGCGTCGGTCTGCTCGAGCTCCTTTTGCGTGCTCTTGACTTGTTCGCGAGCATCACGCACTTGGGCCTCGACATCCTCAATGAACACGCTGTCATGCGGCTTCACGGGCGTGCTTTCTAGGAGCATGTCCTCGTTGCCGGATGACGGCGCCATCTCGACATCCATGAGATCCTCATCGTTCGCGCCGGCGGCCAAGGGCAAAAGCAGGGCGAAAACCGCCGCGACGATCGAGCAATAGAGTACCTTCCAACCTGGGTTGTCCACGCACATACTTTATCGGCATTTTCGCGTCCGAAGTGGATGAAGTCTTTCGATTTAAGGGTGCCGGGTTCCAAGATTGAGACGTCTCGAAACTAGATTTCGGCGGCCCTACGCTTTACCGAAGGCGACCAGAGTTTCGAAACATATGGATTGTCTTTGATGAAAAAACGAAGCGGCCAGTGAGCAGCCTCGCCCGCGTAATCGACCCCGATTCGCGGCGCTTTGACGATCTTTCGGTCACTGAAAGTCACGCCGGTTTCTTCGATAAACAGCTCGGAGCCGTCGAGCGGAAGGCCGTCTTGCCGCCGGTCGAGATCCAAGGCAATGCAGAGCTTGCCAGGGCCGTTGGTGAGGTCTTGTGGCCGCTTGATCTTCGACGAGCGCTCGCGGAGCTCGGCCATGACCTCGAGCCCTTCAGTCGGCTCGATCGCGCGAATCAATACGGCTTCCGGGCAGTCCCGCTCCTTCGTGACCACGTTCAAACAATAATACATCCCGTAAATGAAATAGATGTAAGCATGCCCGCCTTCGAGATACAGCGATTCGTTTTTTTGCGAGCGCCGGCCTCCGAACGCGTGGC
>DASUEL010000518.1:0-4638 GCA_036275095.1 Bdellovibrionales bacterium | reverse complement strand
TTGTACGTGCTCGACGAGCCGACCGTGGGGCTGCATCCGCGCGACAACGATCGCCTGATCTCAATTCTCAAAAAGCTGAACAACCTCGGCAATACGCTCCTGATCGTCGAACACGACGCCGAAGTCATTAAGAACAGCAGTCACCTGCTCGAGCTCGGGCCCGGTTCCGGCCATCTGGGTGGCGAAGTCGTGTTCGCGGGCAAAACAGAAGATTTCTATCAGAGCGCGAAGTCGATTACCGCGCCTTACCTGCTCAAGCAGGGTGTCGTCGTCGGGCCTAGCCAGATCCGGCCGGTCGACATCAAGAACTATCGCTACGTACTCGAGCTCAAGGGCTGCAGCGGACACAACCTGAAAGACGTCGACGTAAAGATTCCGCTCCATCGCCTCGTCGCGATCACCGGTGTGAGCGGCTCGGGCAAGTCTACGCTCATCAGCCAAACGCTGTACCCGGCGGTCGCACGCCATCTCGGCGTCGAGTTCACCGCGGGCCAGCCGTACGAAGACATCAAAGGCCTCGAGCACGTCAAAAACATCGTTTACATCGATCAAAAGCCGATCAGCCGCAGCGCCCGCAGTAACCCGGTCACGTATCTCAAGGCGTATTCGGAGATTCGGGAGCTGATGGCAGCGACCGAAGAGGCGAAGCTGCGCAACTTCGGCCCGGGACATTTCAGTCTGAACGTCGACGGCGGCCGCTGCCCCGCCTGCAAAGGCGAAGGCTTCGAAGTCATCGACATGATGTTCATGGACGATGTGCGCCTCATTTGCGATGTGTGCGACGGCAAACGCTTCCAAAAAGAAATTCTCGACGTCACCTACCGCGGAAAGAACATCGACGAAATTCTCAATATGACTGTGAGCGAGGCGATGAACTTCTTCGTTTCGTCCCCCGCCGTGCGCCAGCCGTTGAACGTCCTGCGCGAAGTCGGGCTCGATTACATCCGCTTGGGGCAGCCCACCTCCACATTGAGCGGTGGCGAGTCTCAGCGTCTGAAGATCGCCAAAGAGCTCAACTCCTCTTACCAAAAAGACACGCTCTATATTCTGGATGAGCCCACGACCGGCTTGCATTTCCGCGAAATTGAGCTTTTGATGAAGGTGTTGAACCGCCTCATCGACGCGGGCGGTTCGGTCATCCTGATCGAGCATAATCTCGACGTCATTCGAAACGCCGATTACGTGATCGATCTGGGGCCCGAAGGCGGCGAGAAGGGCGGGCAACTGATGTTCACCGGGACTCCCGAGGAGCTGGCCGATCATCCCAAGAGCCACACCGGCAAATATCTGCGGCCACTTTTCAAACGTAGCGGCTCGCAAAAGACCGCCCCCCCGAATCATACCCGGAGCATCTGATTCATGAATAGCCTCAAACGGCTGCTGCCTTACTTGCGCCCCTACAAAGGCACGGCCGTCTTGATCGTGATTTTCGGCCTTCTGATGGCCGCGTCGCAGGCCGCGCTTCCATTTTTGGCGAAACGGCTGATTGACGATGTCCTCGTCAACAAGGACGCCTCGCTCAAATATGCCATCCCGTTGACGATGGTCGCCATCTACTTCGTCCACGCAGTCTCACGCTTTTTTCATCTCTACCTTTTGAAATTTACCGGCGAGCGCATCGTGGCCGCAATTCGCGGCGAGCTTCAAAAGAAATTCATGAAGCTCAATCTGAACTTTCACAACGGCTATGGCCGCGGGTCCGGAGGCCTCTTGAGCCGGGTGCTCAACGACGTGGTTGTCGTGCAGTGGGGTCTCCACATCGTCGTCGACCTGATTCGCGAGCCTGTTGCGGCGCTTTTCATCGTTGGAGCCATGATCAAGCTCGACTGGCAGCTGACCGTCGCGTTTTTTCTGTTCGCCCCGCCCATTGTGATCATGATTCAAAAGCTCGCGAAGAGCATCCGCAAGTACGCCCACCGGCAACAGGAGTCGATGGAAGATTTCACGTCGACCCTCAAGGAAACGCTCGATGGCGTGCGCGTGATCCAATCGTTCAATCTCGAGTCCGAGATGTCCCGCCGTTTCGACAGCGTCGCCAGCCATTATCTCGAGAATCGACGGCGCATCATTTCCCGCGAGGAGCTGGCGGGCCCGGTTTCCGAGTTTCTCGCGGTCTGCGTGGTGGGCGCGCTGTTCGTTTATGTGGCAAACCAAGTTATTGAAGGGCATTCGTCTCCGGGCACGTTCGTGTCATTTCTGACCGCGCTGGGTCTTCTGAATCCCGTGATGAAGAAGCTGCAGGACGCCTACTTACGCATGCAGCAGACGGTCGCCGCCAATGACCGGCTGTTCGAGATTCTCGACGATCCGAACGAGGTTCCCCAGGAGCGGTCGAAGAAACCATTTCCGCAAAATTTCGACAAAATCGTGTTTAAGAACGTCTCGTTCTCCTACGGTGACGCTCAAATTCTGAAGGAAATCAATCTGACGGTGAGACGGGGGGAAGTCATAGCCCTGGTCGGAGAGAGCGGCAGCGGGAAGTCGACATTGGTCAATTTGCTCGGCCGCTTCTTCGATCCCACCGCCGGAGAGATTCTGATCGGCGACACTCCGATTCGCGAGATCGAGCTTCAGGATTTACGCCGGCATATCGCCCTCGTCACGCAAGAGGTTTTTCTCTTTAACGATACGATCGCCCGAAACATCGAAGCCGGCGACTTCTCTCGCGGCCAGCCACAGGGCGTGAGAAGCGCGGCTCAGGCCGCGAACGCGAATGAATTCGTCGAGCGCATGCCTGATAAGTATGAAACGAAAGTGGGCGATCGCGGCGGCCGTCTCTCCGGGGGTGAGCGTCAGCGGATCAGCATTGCCCGGGCGGTCTATAAAGATGCGCCCGTATTGATACTTGATGAGGCGACCAGCGCGCTCGACTCCGCGAGCGAGCTCGAAGTGCAGAAAGGCCTTGATCAGCTCATGCAAGGGCGCACGGCGTTCGTGATCGCCCATAGGCTCTCAACCATCGTAAAAGCCGATCGAATTCTGGTTTTGAAAGACGGACGAATCGTCGAAGAGGGGCAGCACGACGGGCTGATCGCCCGTAACGGCTTCTATTACAACTTCTACAAACTTCAGACCCTGAGATAGCTCTTATTTTTTGCAGTCGTAGGTCAGGCGAACCTGGGTTCCCGCCGGAAGCGGTTGGCTGAAGCGAATCAGGTTGTTTTCGACCACGGTCGTGATCGTGCCGGGCGGAGCCGGGTTGTACTCAACCGCGACCGTGCCGCCGATCGGAGCGCACTTCAGGCCGAACGAGTCGACGTTGCTTGAAATGAGCTCGGCGATATCTTGAAGCTGAGCGCCGTAGTCGGCCGCGCAAATGTCGCCGATGATACCGCCGGTAAGGTTCGAGAGCTCGGCATATACGGTGCCGAATGCCGTGCCGTCGCCATCGAGACAAGCCTGGTCATTCGGGCGCGTAATGATCGAATGAAAACTGAATGATTTAGCCGCCCCTAACTTGGCGCGAACGTTATCGATAAACGTCTGCGGGCGATCGTAATTCTCGAGATTGGCGCCCGTGCTGCGCTCATTCTCGTCGGAGAGAACGATAACCGCGAAGTGCGAGTTTTGGCGGATCCAATTGTCTTCGTTGCGATCGACGGCGAGGTTGGCGGCGTAAATGCCGCGTTCGTCACCATCGCCGCCCGTGCCCATTTGAACTGTGTCTTTAAAGAGCTGGTCAGCGTTCGGCGTATTCTGATCGATATATTTGAGAGTCGACCCTGAGAACGTCACGAGCTGGCCGCGCTCGGCACCGTTCGAGACGTCCGTCGTCGTGATACCGAGCCGCCATTCCAGCGGTCCTCCGGTCATGGTTGAGTTGAGTCCTGCAATAAAATTCGGGAATCTCATGGCCATGTTGGCCTGTTCTTCCGCCATCGAGCCGGAGTTGTCGTCGACCACTAATATATCGACCCGGCGATCGCCGGTGACCGTTTCAAAGTAGCTATAACGAATCGTTCCGTCCTGGTTAGAGCAGCCTTCCACGCAGATGGGGCCGTTGCCGGCTTGCTCGAACGCAAATTCATTCGGCGCGCACGCGCTCGTCAAAGCTGCGAAACCAATGATGAGGTATATCCGTGATCGCATGAGTTCCCCCTTCACTGGTGTTGTGCAAACCCGGGACCGGGTCTACAGCGGTTTAATAGGAGGATTGGTGTTGAGCACGCGACGACTCGCTACTCCGTTTGCAGTGCCTCGTTATGGCGCATTTTCCTTCCTATGGAGCGCTATATTGCAGACGGGCGGCGCTCTCACTCTCATCTCATTCTGAGACACGAGGTCCTGAATACTGTTTGTTCAGGGCGCTGTTTAAGCTCGAATTCAACGCGGGCTGAGTTCGTGGTCCCCTGATTGCACTCACCTATGAATAATGAAAACAGCTACGTTTCGGATCACTTTGATCACATCAAGTCTGCTACTCAGTGCCTGCAACAAAGACCTCGCCGGAATGGCCGCGAGCCGGGGCCATAGTAATGGCGGCGGAACGAGCTGCAAAGTGTCGACGCTGAACCAATCTCAGCTTCAGACTCCTTTCGAGCGCGCCGGTTCCAAAGTTCTTCTTCGAGCTCGCGGCGTGGGAACGCTGAGCGAGCCCGTGCTCCGGCGCGGCACTCGCTTAGTCGCGACGGTCAATGA
>DASUEL010000517.1:0-2326 GCA_036275095.1 Bdellovibrionales bacterium | reverse complement strand
ACTTGGCCCGAGTTCTATCAGCGTCTCTGAGGCTCACTGATTGGTGAGAAAACAAACCTTGTCTTGGACGGCGACCGCGGCAACCTGTCCGGCGGAGCGAATTACGGTCAGCTTCAGCTGATTCTCCTCGCTTGGAGCCGCGGGCGGCGCGACCACGACTTTCAGAAAGTGCTCTTTCTTCGCGTCGTGGCTGTAGTGAAGCACTTGGGGACCGAGGGCGCTATCGTCGAGCTCGAAGCTCTCTTGACCTTCGCCATCGGCGAACGTAATGCCGACTTTGAAAGACCGGGTCCCCAGCTTCTTCTCCGATTTCACGTCGATTGAACACGTTTCGCCTTGGTAGGTCTTGGGAGGCAGAATCCCCACCAGGTCTTGAAGCAGGGTTTGATTCCCACGGGCGTGCGTGACCGAAATGCCCCACACGGCGCCCGCCAAGAAGATAACCGACATGAAGAATCCATAGATGTAACGAGCCATTTTTGCCTCCACGAAAACCTAGAGCAAACCGGGTTCCAAGCCGCTCCGCAGCCCGGGCGCCCCTGAACGGAATAAATTTCTTTGTGTGCCGATTATTGGTTCATGGTGGCGACGCGAATCCCGTCCCAATCGCCTGCGGGCCCGGCACGCAAACTGCTCAATGCGCGTGTCTCGAGAACCAAAACCAGGAGTATTTGATGAAATTTGCATTGATCGCACTCGTCTCTTTTGTAGGAATTGCATCGGCTCAGGCGCAGGCCTCGCGCGGCGGCACTCAATACACGCTCGAACGGGAAATCTACGAGCTCACGGACGAGGTTCGCAACCTCATTCGCTATGAAGATCTGACCGTGGAGCAGCTCACCCAAATCCGCGACGGTCTACGCGATACGCTCGCAGGAACGTTTACCGGAAAGAGCCCGCTGATTTGCAGCAAGGCCACCAATGCCCGCTTCTACCCGTCAAACCGCGAGACGGGGCAAGTCGTCGGATCGGCCGCGTACGATGCCGGCTACACGACTCTAGAGGCTTGCCGCGCGACTCTGCCCGGCCCGCGTGACGTCACGGCTTGTTTCAAGCAAACCAACGGGCGCTTCTATCCGTCCAAATCCCTCACGGCTGAAGTCATCGGCTCGGCCGCCTATGACGCCGGCCATGCCAATTTCTCCGAGTGCAAGGCGACGCTGCCGAGAAAGAATGAGAAGGTCGCCTGCTACAAGCAGACGAACGGACGCTACTACCCGTCCGACGCTTTGAACGGCACGGTGATCGGCTCCGCCGCTTATGATGCCGGCTACACGACGTACCCCTCGTGCCGCGCCTACATCGAGCAATAAGAGCCATCCAAGCACGGTGAGCAACGCTCGCCGTGCTTCACGATCGGCCCGCGGGTTCTCCCGCGGTTTTTTATCGCTCTATGTTTTTGAAGGTGAATGGAAATGAGTTCGCCATGTCCAGCACCATCGCGTGATCGATCTCACGGTTTAGCGCGGCATCCTGAATGATGGCCGTCGCTTCATAGGCGTGGTCCGTGGCATTCTGCAAAAAGTTGAGGCTTCCGATTGAGGCCGCCAACCGGTCAAAGTAGAAAATCTTCTGGTGAATGAACGCAAGATGAACCCACACGGCGACGTTATCGAAGTAAGCCTCTTCGGAAGTCACAGTCGTTCCCGGCTTCTTCGCGCGAACGACGTAGTCTTTCAGCAAGTTCTCGAACGGTTTCTTGAGTTTATTCAAGAACGGTGTCGTTTTATCGAGCCAAACCTGGTTGGCGTTTGCGCGCACATACGCGCCGCGCTCGACATAGCCGGCGATGCGGTCGACCGTCATAGGCACCGCTTCGTTCGCGGCGAAGTCGCCGCCGCTGGTGATGTAATCGACTCGCACGCCTTTTCGATCGCGCATGAGCTCCTGGACCTTATCGTGCAAACGGTTGAAGTTGTTGAACGATAAATAGTGCGGGCGCAGGCCTCGCGTCGCAGGCGCCTCAGTGCGCGTATCCCAGGGAACAGGATTGGTGATTCCGAGATAATTCGAAACGCCGTCAAGATACTGTAGATACGCCTCGGTAATGGTGTTGATGTCTTTGTACGGCTTCTGTGCGATGTACCGGCCGATTCCATTCATGCGCTGTTCGGGATCTTTCAGCCAGCGCGAGTAATGGTCCGCGCCTCTCAGGCCCGACGCCCGCTCTGCCGCGCGCTGGGCTTCGATTGCATCGATCACCGATTGCGGAATGGGCGCGATCCGGCGATTCCGCCCTACATATTTGTTCTTGTTCGCGAAGTGATTCCAGTCTTCCGCGAAGTTTGCGCGCATATCGGTGACCATCGGGCCTTCGACGATCAAG
>DASUEL010000516.1:0-10415 GCA_036275095.1 Bdellovibrionales bacterium | reverse complement strand
GAGGCGAAGCTCGGTTTCTTTGCCGAGAAATATTTCGCTCGCGCGTTTGACGACATCGCTGATGTTACTGGTTGATCCGTGGTGTTGTACGACTTGCAAGCTGGCTGGATTTCCCATGACTCCCTTATCGGAAGTTTAGCCTCCGACAGAGAGTCCGAACGAATGACCCGACCAGAGTATAGGCCCGACGAAGGTCGGGCCGCAAGAAAGAGCGTCGTGTTAATCCCAGCTGAAAAGCGCGGGTGCGGGAGGTTTTATCCGCGCAAGCTCGCTTTCGCTCGGCTGCAGCATCATCGTCAGCGGATTGCGCAGCGGCTCCGGGTGACCACTTGTGAAACGCGCCGCGAGCTTGACCGCTTTGAGTATATTCACGCGGCCAAAGCCGTACTCCTTATTCCAGGACCCGGCGGGAGTGCCATCGGCTGGCGTCGCGGTCGTCTTGAAGATCTCGCGAATCTGAGGAGGCGTCAGCTTGGGATTGATTTGCAGGAGCAGCGCGATCGCGCCGGCAATCTGCGGAGTCGCCATCGAGGTGCCGCTCAGTTTGCCGTACCGGTTTCCCGGCAAAGCTGAAATGATCTCCACGCCTGGCGCCGCGATGTCGGGTTTTTGAATTTCTTTATTCTCATACCGGCCGGGGCCGCGGCTCGAGAACGACGCGATCTTGTCGTCAGGCCCAGTCGCGGCCACGCATACCGTGTCTTTGTGCTGTGACGGATGGCCGAGAGTCTTGTCGCGAGGTCCTTCATTTCCGCCCGCGAAAACAGGGACGATCCCCGCGGCCTCCCAGGAGCTTACCGCCCGATAAAGTGCCTCGACCTCCATGCCGCTGTCATGCCACACGCGCCAAGAGTTGCTGACGAGGCGCGGAGCGTCCGCGGTCTTCGGGTTTCCATCCGGATCGAGCATCCACTGCATGCCACGCAAGACTTCGTCGAGGTTTCGCAAAAAGCCGGCCGAGATCAGCTTCGCTCCCGGTGCGATACCGATAAAGTTGTCCGTGTGATTTCCGCCGAGAATGGTGCCGGCCGTGTGCGTGCCGTGGCTATCGGCGTCCGTGGGCGTGCCGATTTTTTTGCCGTCAAAAAACAGCGCGATCTTTCCGCTCAGCGCGGGGTGCTTTCCGTCGACGCCCGTATCGATGTGGCCGACGAGTATGTCTTTGCCATCGAGCCCGGGGTGTTCTTGCAGGACTTTGTCCAGGCCAGTCTGCGCATAGTGTCTCGGCTTCTCGCGCACCTGTTCGGGGGTGGTGTTGAGTGGACGCGGATAAATGATTTTTTTGTTCGAGTAAATCGCGGCGACGCCGGAGGTGCGCGCCAGGCTTTTCACGCCCTGGGGCGTGACGGTCGCGGACAGCGAAAGGTTGATCCAATAAGCTTCGCGGATCTGCACGTCCTGCGAAGTGACGCCGGCCGTGAGCGCCGACATCTGCAGATTTTGAGTGGCCACCGTCATCAAGCCTTGCAGATATTCGATAACCCGCTGCCGGTCGTATCGGTATGGCCGCTGAAGATTGTTTTGGGGAATGTCGAGCATCACGATGACTTGCGCCGACCGCTCGAGGCTTTGCCCGTTGATGAAGTTTTCAAGTGCTGGATCAATAGTGGCGTCGGCGCGCGCGCCGGCGGTGCCGAGTGCAAGTATCAGCACTCCGAGGCAGCTGAGTCGTCGTATCATGTATCCCCCCTTCAAAAGGTTACGTGAGACCAGTTCCGTTCATTGAACCCTTTCAATTCGGTTTCGAAATAGAATCGCTCTTGCGGCCGCTCGTAAGATTGCCGTTTGAAGAGCTCAAAAAATGAATCTAGGCGCCCGCCGCGCGCAAGCCGGATCGCGGTCTTCACGGCGTCATAAATGTTCAGCTTTCCGAGGCCATAAGCCATGTTCCAAACCCGTTTCGGTGTGGGCTTTCCGTCGAGATCGACGGCCGTCGTAGTTTGGCGGAGCACTTCGCGGACTTGCGCCGGGTTCAGTTTCGGATTGACCTGAAGGAGCAGAGCCGCCGTGCCGGCGACATGCGGACAGGCCATCGAGGTCCCGCTGAATTTGCCGTATCGCCCGCCGGGAATCGCCGAGTTGATATCGACCCCCGGAGCGCTGACGTCAGGCTTGGCGATCTCCTGGCCCTTGTAGACCGCGGGCCCGCGGCTCGAGAAGCGCGCTACTTTTCCGTCGGGCCCGGTTGCCGCGACGGCAAGAACGTCGGGGTGCTCGTGCGGTGCCGTGATCGACTTTGGAGACGGGCCCGCGTTCCCGGCTGAAAAGACGGTCACAATGCCCGCTGCTTCCCATGAGCTGATCGCTCGGTAGAACAGCTCCAGATCTGGCGCGCCCTGCGCGTTCCAGGAGTTACTGACGATAGCGGGCGTGTCTTGTGTTTTAGGGTTTCCGTCGGGATCGAGCATCCACTGCATGCCGCGCAAAACTTCGTCATAGCCCCGCAGAAAGCCGGCTGAAATGAGCTTTGCTCCCGGTGCGACGCCGATTAGGTCGGATTCGCGATTGCCGCCGAGTATGGTTCCGGCCGTGTGGGTTCCGTGTTGGGCGGAGTCCGTCGGCTGCGCGATTTTTTGGCCATCGAAGAAGAGCGCGATTTTTCCGCTCAGGGCGGGATGCTTTCCGTCGACGCCCGTGTCGATGTGGCCGATTAGAACCCCACGCCCGTCGATCTGCGGCGCCTCTTTAACGACCTTGTCCAATCCCGTATCGATGGCATTGTACGGCCAGTCGATGTCGGAACCCGTGCCCGGAAGGGGCGTCGGATAGTTGACGTTGTGAATGGCATAGATCTTCTTCACGCCGTAGAGCTTGGCGACTTTCATTAGACCCGCGGGCGTCACCGAGGCCGAAAATGAGAGGTTGATCCAAAAGAATTCCTGGATTTGCAGATCGGGATCTTGCTGAGCCTGAACGTCACGCGGGAGCCCGTCGAACGCCAGCCGCGAAATTCTTTTGAGATATGAAATAACCGCGCCCGTGTCGTACTTCAAAGGCAGTTGAACCGCGGCGGCAGGCACCTCCAGAAGCGCGATGATTCGCGTGCGCTGTTGAGAGCCGCGCTGCTCGGCGAACTTCAGCAGCGCTGGATCAATGAGCGCCTCGGCGCCCGCGTTCAATGATGTCAGTACGACGGCGAGTAGAGCGGCAACAAGCGTGCGCATGGTCAGTTACAGCCTTGGGTCACGACGGCGCGGTCGGCCTCAAGCGTGATTCGGGCGATCTTCTTCGAATTCACGCGCAAGCAGAAATCGTTCATGTGCAGAGCGCGGGGAAGATGCCAGGTGAACATGGCCTTCTTCTTGCCGATCACCTCCGTCAAACAGGTCTCTTCCGCAAGCTGGAGCGAAACGAGCCGATGCTTCGAATAGTACGCCATCGATTGAACGTGGTAATCACAGGCGCGCGAGCTTTCTTGCGCATCTTCGATCAAAAGCGAAAGATGACGGGTCGACGGATCGTACTCGGCCTGGACGGTTCGTTCGACTGCAAGAGCATTTGTTGAAATCGTGAGAGTGAGAAGGACAAGGGCTGCAAATTGCTTCATGGTACCTCCTGTACAACTCGAACGGATTAGTCGAAACCCGCTGTGAAGTACAAAAAACAAGTGTTTATTGACCGACATCATTTAGCCACATTCATTGTTTGAGCATGATTTCATGCCAGACCGATCTCTGGCCGCCGATGTTGCGAATGCCCAGAACCGTTAGGGTCGGCCCATGAAACGTAAACGTCTCGAGGAGTTTGGTTGTGACCGAGCTAACGGAGATCTGGCACTGCGACTCGAAACAGAAGCCCTCGCCTATGACTTTCATATTGGATGAATCGAGAACGTTGAAGAAGCCGTTTTTTTCGTCTGCAAAGTAAACAGTCCATGTCTGTGTGCGGCCGTCGAGCTTGCTCGTCGTTTTTAATGCGACGACTCTTTTGCCGCCTGCATCTTTCTCGCTGAACTCCGAAGTGATCTCGTATTTTCCGGAGCGGCCCGTTTGTTCGCGGAACTTCCCAGTTCCTTTGTAGGTGCCGCCGCCGTCCCAGAGCGCGAACAGGTCTTGCGCGGCGAGAGCTTCGGCCGAAACGAGCATCGCAAGCGCGGCTCCGGCAATCTTCATGGCAAGCTTCATCGGGTGTCCCTCCTTCATGAGAAACGAACCCGAAAATCAGATCAAAAGAACCGGAGAAAGTGTTTTAGCAATGGTTTAATAATTGTGGAGGAATTGAAAAGAAGCGGCGGAAGCCGCGCGCAAAACAAGAAGGGCACTCTCGCGAGTGCCCTTCGGTAAAGCTAGTTAGTTGAAGGCCGTTATTGCGGCAGGGTTTGAGTGACCTCTTGCATGTCGCGCAGTCGAATGCGGTTGCCCACGCGCTCGATGAAGAAGTAGTCGAAGAACGTGTGGTGCTGCTCGAGGGTGTCCAAAGCCTTTTGAGCGTAGTTCTGGAGCAAGTACACGGGATGTCGAATCGCCTCGGCCGCATCTTTATCGAGGCCACCACGATCTTCTTTCGCCACTTCGAACTTGTTCGCCTGTAAGAACAGCCCGCCCTCGGCCGAGCTCTCGAGCTTCGCGTATTGATAGTAATCCGATTCGTTCATCATGCCTTTAAGCACCTTCAGGATGAACTCCGGGTATTCCTTGATATACACGATGTCGACCACGGCGTCGCGCAGTTGAGTGTTCTTGCTTCCGTCCGTGTTGCGGGCGTGAATCTCGGAAGCGCGCTGCATGCGCTTCAGGAACAATGAAAGGCTGTGGAGCAAAGTGGCCACTTTCTCTTTGTCGAACGCCGCTTGGGCGATCGCAAGCCGGCGATTATCGTCGGTCGGCTCGTTGCGTACGAACTCGTTGACTCTTGCGCAGATCCCGCGAATCGTCGCAGCGTCGTCGCTGTTGTCGCCGAAGAGCCTGTCGAAGTCGACGGCCGCGAGCCAGTTTTGGCAAAGTGACGTGCGGGCAGCTGGCGTATTGTACGTCTTCGAGAGAATCTTGTTCCAACCCGTGTCGGCAATCGCGATGTAGCCGTCGAAGTCCACTACGACCAGGTTGTTGTTGAGCTCGGCATCAGGTACTTGCCGCAGGCTCATCGGGAAAACGGGGAACACGCGGGCCGCGTACTTCGCCAGTTCACGGCGGTTGGTACCATCGCGCTTAAAGGTGAAGTTCGTGGTTGTCGCGACTGACTTTCCGTTGGCGAGAACGCCGGTCACGGTGAAATCATCGCGGATCTGCTTCATCATGTTGCCCTTGAAGGCACGGCCGGTACCCGAGCCACGTATGCGCACATCGAGCGATTCAACGACTTTTTGGTCGCCGTTTTTCGTGACTTGGGTGACGACCGTACGCTTGTTCTGGGTGTACCAGTTTTTGAAGCCGAAAAGGCTGATGCCGATCTTCGAGCCGCTGCTTTCGAGGTCGCGGTCGGTCATGACGTACTTTCCGTACTTGCCGCCGTTCTTGCCGACGTCTTCGACTTTGAGATCAAGTACTTCATCGACGACCGAGTCGAAGTTGCTCTCTTTGGTCGGAAGACGGTAGACGATTTGGCGGTCATTCTCACTTTGGCGGCCGAGCGAGAAGAGGGGGAACGTGAAGAGGACGGCGCTAACGCCGCCTTCCAGCTTGATCTCCTTGGTGTTGCCGACCGAGCGGATCGCCAGGATATGATCTTCACTCTCTCTCATCAGCGCCGAGCGCTTGATGACAGACGACGCGACGCCGGCTCCGACGAACGGGCCGTAGAGCAACATTCCACTGGGTGAGCGCACGCTGGCGCCGCCGATGAGGTACGTCGAGTTGATCACGAGCGAGCTGGGATCCGAGAGCGATTCGACGGTCTTCGCCGAAATGCCTTCCCAAGCGCCTACGATGTTCTTCGGATCGAACACCTGATAATAGTGCTTTACCGCGTCGTCGACTTCCGTCGACATGGCCGGTTGAATTTCGATGCGTTCCTTGACCCAAACAGCGGTTACGTCGGCGTCGAAGCGCGTGAGCGACTTGAAGCGCGAGGCGGCGTTCGGGATGCCTCTCATGTAACCCGTACCGAGGCCGAAGCGAGAGACGCCGACGATCCAGTAGGGCGGATTCGAGGGGCTGCTCGGTTTATTCGGGTCGCGATACGGGTTGACGATCGGAAAGCGGAAGGGCAGCAGCAAAACGCGGCCTTGACTGTGGCGAACGATACCGTCGAAGTAACCTTGAGCGGCCGGCAAGCTGTAGCGCTGAATGCGGCTGCCGACGTTGTCGGCGGCCATGGACCACAAATGGTTCTTCATCGCGTTCAGAAAGCCGCGTTGCGGAGAGTCTTTGTCTCCGAGGCTGCTGAAGCTGATGTCATGCTCGTTCAGTGCCTTATCAGGCGTCGCGATCAGCTTGTCGCCTTGGTAGAATTTTTCGCAGCCGACCGGCGGCTTGTACGCGAAAGGCTGGGCGCGGTCCGCATTGGCGGAACTAAAAAGGCGGAACTCACTTTGCAGTCCGAACGCGGTGACGAGTTGGTCACGGCGGCGCATGAGCTTATTCTTGTAAACGTCAGCCGTGCACAAATCGTAGCCACCGGCGGCGAGGGCGCCGCCGATTTGGCTCTCCGTCAATTGAGCCAGACGGCGAACGAACCACTTAGCATCGTTCATCGTGATCGTTCTGAAGATCGGGCTGAAATGACGAGTGCGGAACGTCAGTTCGACGCTTTTCGCGTCGGATTTGGCGACGAGATTCGAGTTAAAGACATGGGGCGCGTCTTTGCCTTGAAAGAAGCCAAGCGATGAGCCCATGTCCGCCGAAACGTAGCTTAGCTGAACGCGGCGGGTGCTCTCGTCATACTGAAAGCGCACGTCTGAGTTGTGGTCAGAGGCGTCGCCGTCTTCGATCCAGGCGAGAAAGAGCGAGAAGGCCCGGAACTCGCGCTTCACGGCGCGGCCGAAGTTCGCCTTCAGGGCGAATCCGAATTTGCTGTCGACACGCTCTTCGAGCGAGGCGCCTTTGACTTTCACATACCAACGCGGCAGGCGGTTACCTTTTTCATCCACGAAGTTTTCATCGTATTCGAGCTCATTGAGCGCGTGGGCGAAGTCCCACGGAGCTTCGGCCAAGCTCGCGCTGGCCCCGTATTTGATAAGGTTGTTGACGAGCTCGTTTCGCGCGGCCTCGGCTTTGCGTTTGAGGGCGAGCTTGGTCATTTCGGCGTCGTAGTTCTTCTCTACCGCCTCCTTGTGAACGCCTTTAAACGCGTCACCGGGCAAATAAAGATGTACGGTCTCTTTATAATAAGTGGGAGCGATGCTGTAACCGAGCGCCGCCGCGAGATTGTTGACCGTGGTTTCCGTGTTGACTTCAGACATGTTCATCAAAAAGTTAACGACGGTCGCGGGAATCGTCAGGCCCGACTCCGGGCGTGGGGCACGGGTGCGGAACTTCATCTTGAATTTCTTGAGCTCATCGCCAATTTGAAGTTTGACGTCCATTTTCGCGGTCGAGCCGCCGCCGTTGTAGTCGTCGAATACCGCAACAAGGGGAGTTGAGGCGTTCGCGAGGTCGGCATCGACAGGGGCTAACGTTTCGCCGTTGTAGTTATTGGTGTTGAAAGACGCGACGTCGGTCTTTTTCCACATTCCGGACTCGACCGGGTCGAGTTTTGAAAGGTCGACGCCCGTGAGTTGCGAAGGGTGGAAGAAGGCCTGCTTCTCCGACAGTCTCAAGCGGCTTCGTACGTCGGCAGGCACGTCGAGGTTCATGGCCTCCGAGCGGTTTTCATTCGTGACCGTGAATTTATTGAACCAATTGAGGTGCATCAGATTACGGCGCCAATATTTGCCGAAAGCGGGGTCCTCGGAGCGGGCGACATCGATCATCTCGAGTCCCTGAAACAGGTTCGAGTAGAACGGCTGAATTTCGCGGCTGTTGAGATCCTCAACTTTGGCGAAGTCGAGACCGCTTGAGTTCAGGCGGCGGGCTTCTTCGCGTGCGTTCTCGAGCACCGCTTGAGCGACCTTCAGCGATTTGCGGACACGTTTGTTCACGTCAGGTACGTTCTCGGCCAGTTTTTGGAGGCGGGCGACTTCATCAATTTTTTGCTGAATCGCGCTTACGTTGAGCTGCTTCTTTCCGCCGACGGTATGAATGTAGACGCTGAAAAGAAGGTGCGACGGCGTGCGATACTCGATGCTGTCGTTCTTGTCGACCTTCGTGGTCGGAGCCAGCGCTTTGAGCGCCGGATCGTTCGGGTCCACAAAGCCCGGAACGTTGGCCCACTCCGCGCGGACTGCGGCGGGTGCGCGAACGGGAGTCGTACGGCGATTAACGAGCCCTTCAACGTCAGGGTCGAGCGCCTCGTACTTGTTGCCTGAACGGTCGGCAACCATCGTGGTTGTGCAAGCGGCGATCAGAATGACCGCGATGAGACCGGTAGGTCGCAGAAATCGAAACATGGATCCCCCTTATTAATGGCAAAAGTAGACCCTGTTTCATCGGCCTGCGCCCTCCTAAACCTAAAGGGTGCGAAAAGCACTTGGCCTTGGTCGGGTCGATCCGCGGAGCGAATAAATAAACGAAGTTTACTATCTGGAGTTTGGTCGTGTAGGTGAAGTGGACGGTCGTCTGGAATTTCGCCGCATCCTTCAGACCTACCGAATTTTCGCACGAAAAAACTAGCTAGTAAACACTGATTAATTCGTGATTACTTGAATGATGATTTACGCAATCGATTACGGTACTTCAAACTCTCTGCTGGCCGGCGCTCGCACCAAGAAGCCCTTCGAGCCTCTCGCACTCGATGATGCGAACGAAGATCCCACTATTTTCCGAAGCGTCATGTTCTTTCCAATGAACGGCGGCGTGTTTTTCGGAAAGGCCGCGGTCAAAGCGTACGATGAGTTTCGCTCGGAGGGACGGCTGTTTCGCTCGATCAAGAAATACCTACCGGTGCGAAGCTTCAGCGGCACCTGGGTGGGCTCCGAGTTTCGCCCGCTCGAAGACTTGATCTCCCGGTTCTTGAGGGAGATGCGCGAACGGGCCAACGCGCAGACGGGCGTGGATGCCGACGCCGTGGTGCTCGGGCGGCCGGCGCGGTACGCACTCGACGACGAAGCCGACCGTCTCGCGCAAACGCGCATGGAGAAAGCGGCGAAAATGGCGGGCTTCAAACATGTCGAATTCTACCCCGAACCGCTCGCTGCGGCTCACGAGTATCGAAAGACTCTCAAATCTGAAAAGCTCGTGCTCGTCGCCGACCTGGGCGCGGGAACTTCGGACTTTACCGTCTTAAAGATTGGCCCCGGCCCGCTTCGGGCCTCGGATGTGCTCGCGGTGGGAGGCGTTTCCGTCGCGGGCGACGCGCTCGACAGCACGATCATGGACGGCCGGGTCGCTCCTTTTCTCGGGACGGAGGTCAAATACCGGCTGCCGCTATCGAGCAACGTACTTACGATGCCCATCGATATCCGCCATAAGCTGAGCTCTCCGCCCGACATCGCGCTCATGACCCGGCAGGACGTCATGCATTTTCTCAAGAGCGTCCAAAAAGCCGCGCTTGGAGATCATGAAAAGGACAAACTCGAACGGCTCTTCGTCTTGATCGAAGAGAACCTCGGATTTCAGATCTACGAAGCGATCGAGGGGTCGAAGCGGGCCGTCTGCCGCGCGGGCCGGGCCAAGCTCGAGTTCCCATATCCCGGAATCGAATTGGCGACGTCGTTTGAAGATGGCGACTTCGAGATGTGGAGCCGGCCGAAGCTCGAGGCGATCCTCGGCTCGTTGGACGAAACCGTGAAGCTGGCGGGCGTGGGCTTAGGCGACATCGATCTGATTTGTTGCACGGGCGGCACCGCCAAAGTGCCGCAGTTCGCGCGGCAGCTCGAGAGCCGGTTCGGCCGCGAGAAGATCGAACAGTTCGATCATTTTCATTCGGTCATCAAAGGGCTCGCGGAACGGGCCAGCGAGCTCGGCTGACAGCTTCCTCGAAATTCTTCGCTCAAGAGGTCGAGTAGAGCGGCATAAGTGTCATCGCCGAAGTTTTTTCCGATCGTTACCAGCTCTTCGTAGTGATTCGGGTGCTTGTCATTCGACCAGCCGACGTTGTCTGAAACTGGAACCAAATACGATAGATAGTTGTTCGCCTGGCCGACCATCGCTTTGTGTTTGCCCGGCATGAATTGCTCGAGGCCTTCAATCGCGGGGAAATACCATTGGCCCCACTTCGCACCATAGTCGACCGTCGAAGCCGCGCGGCCGAAAAAGTAGACGGGATCGATCTCGCCCGGAGCGGTCAAAAGCGAAAGCTCGCCTATACGAAGCAGGGTGAGGGGGCTTCGCACGCAGCCGTGCAGATTGCGGCAGTGTTCATTGCGGATCATTTTATCTTGCGGTTCGACTCCGTACGTCCACACCGAAGTCGTCATGGTCTCGTGAATGAAGTTGTCC
>DASUEL010000515.1:0-5743 GCA_036275095.1 Bdellovibrionales bacterium | reverse complement strand
CCAGTCCCCGCAGCGCGAGTTGCCCGTGCGCTCATGGGGATTCCAGATCTTGAGCCGGAGCTCGAGGTGCTTCTTTTTCGCTTCCCACTCATAGGAGAAAAACGTTTCACCGTCATAAAGATCGGCGCGCGCGTCGAGCTTCAGCGAACGGCTCACGCGCTTCTCGAGAAAGGAGCCACTGTGGGCGAGAATCTGCCCGCGCAAAAAGACGGTCGCCATGTCCCAGCCGTAATATGACGGGGCCGCGCAATGCAGGCCGCTCCGGCTCATCAGCGTGTTCACGTACGGGTGCTGGCTCAAGCGCGCGACGTTCTGCTCGGCCAATACCACGGAGTCGTCACGCGAGGCCCACGCGAAGACAGGTACTTTCAGCCCGGATGCATGGCGCTCGAATTCGCCGAGACTCCAGAAGTCGGCGCGTTGGCGCAACTCGAGCTCGGCAAACGGCGCCGGCCAAATCCCGCTGCGGCCGGCATATTGGCGGAATCCGATCTCCTCGACCATGCGAGGAAGCTGCGTCGGCGGGAGTTTCGCAAGCGCGCGGAGGTCGGGATCCTCGGCGCCGCTCAAAATCCGCCGCAGTATATCCCACGCCCGGAGTCCCAGCGCGCGGGCCATCGCGCCACCGGCGGCCAAGTTTTCGACGGCGCCTTGGTAGTTCACAACCGGGCAGAGAGCGATACCGCTTGCGAGCGGGCTGCGCTCCCGCGCGGATGCGTAGAGGCCCGAGTAAAAAACCGCGTGGGCGCCGAGGCTGGCGCCCGCAAGATGTATGCTGCTGATATGTTTCGAAATCGGCTCGTTCGGGCTGCGCAGGAGATCGATGAGCTCCAGAAGCTGCTGGCCCTCGTCGAAGCCGCCGAGGTTCAGCGGGCTTCCCGACCTGAGATAATCGACACCCGTCACGCTTCCGACGGCGAGCACATGAAAGGGCGTGCCGTCGTAAAGGTGCATGAGCAGAATCTTCGTTTCGATGTCGTAGACGTCGCAGAACAGCCCGCACTGAATGATGACGAGCGGGCGTTTGCCGGGTCTCATCGCGAGCAGGCCGCGGCGGTATACGTTGTCACGAATTCCGATACGGACTTCGCGAATCCGGCGATGATTGTGAAGGTCGTACTCGACCGCGACGAACTTGAGAAGCTTCCAAAACTGCGGCGCGGACCAGCGCTTCAAATGTTTTTCGCAGGCGTCGAACCTCTTCTGAAGATCGCGCTCACCGCGCAGAACCGCGTCTTCGAACGAAGCGGCCGAGCACTCGGGCTTGTTCGCGCGGGTCAGCGCTCCGTCGGGCGCGCTCGAAAGCCAACGTACGATGCGGGGCCTCCCATCGGGCGGAAGCTCTTTCGGAAACGGCACGACCTTCAGACGGCCGCCCTCGATGTCGGGTACATCGGCTCTGACATTCACACTCACGAGGGACGATAGTAGAAAGACAGCGGCCAAAATTAACGCACGTACTGTCATAAGCGCCTCCCACTGACAAATTGTCACCATTGCCGTGACATGTATTCAAAAGTAGTGTGAAGAATCATTAATAAACCGCTTCACAACTGGCCTCAGAGCGAACATAAGCCGAGAGGCCGGCAATCTTAAAAAGCTCCAAACAATTGCATCACAATTCATGCAGAATCCCGGCCTAGCTTGCTCACACGTTTCTCAACGAAGGAGGAAACATGTTGAATGCAGCTATCGCGTTTTTCTTGATTGGTCTTCTGGCCATGCTCTTCGGCGCGAACGGGATCGCCGGTCTGTCGATGGAAGCAGGCCGGCTGCTCTTGATCGTATTCGTGGTGCTCGCGGTCATAAGCTTTTTGGTTTCGTTGCTGCGCGGAAAGAAACCCGCGCTGGCCATCGCGTTCATGACCCTTTCACTGGGCGCGGGCGCCGTCGCCGAAACGACGGCCGCTGAAAAGGCTGAAAATGCCGCGCAAGAAACCAAGACCGGAATGAAGAAAGCCGGCCGCAAGGTGAAGAAAGCGTTTCGCGACATGACCGGCAACGAGTCCGTCAAAGAAGACGTGAAAGACTCAGTGAAAAATACCGGCGACGAGATGGGCGACGCGACCAAAAAAGCCGAAAACAAAGTCGACTGAGCGGCCCGCTCGGTTTACGCCGTGGCTTTGCGGGCTCCGGCCCGCAGAGCCGCGATCCGCTCCAGAACCGGCGGATGCGTATAATCGACGAACACTTTCAGCCAGTGCGGCTTCAGATTCGCCAGATTGTCGACTGAAAGTTTTTTCAGCGCGGTCACGAGAGCCTCGGCGTCTTTAAAGGCCGCGACCGAATAGTCATCGGCTTCGAACTCGTATTTCCGGGAGAGATACAGGCCGTAGAGCGACAATACCCTTGAAATGGGAGAGTAGAAGATCCCGAAGAACACAAGGCTCGCATAGACTGAAACATTCTGAACTCTGAAGGCCTCAAAGAAAAATTCGTTGTTCAAAAACTGCCCCATGAGAAAAAACGTGGCGCCCGAAACCGCAATCGATAAATAGAGCTGCCTGAAAATGTGCCGGCGCTTGTAATGCCCGATCTCGTGGGCGAGCACCGCCACGAGCTCGTTCACGGTTTGTTTAGCGATGAGCGTATCGAATAAGACGATCCGGCGAAAGCGGCCGAAACCGGTGAAAAACGCGTTCGCCTTGGTCGAGCGCTTCGACCCGTCCATCGTGAATATGCCTTCAAGCTTGAAATTCTCTTTTTGCGCGAAATTCTCGATGGCCGTCTTGAGCTCACCGGACGCGAGCGGCGTGTATTTGTTGAAAAGCGGAAGAATGATCACGGGCGCGAGAAACATCATGATCAGCTGAATGGCTGTGACCATGAGCCAAGCCCATAGCCACGCCTTGGTCCCGAAGCTTTCGAAAAACCAGAAGACGGCGGCGGCGACGAGGCCCCCGAGAATCGCACCGAGCAGCAGCCCTTTGAGCTGGTCGCCGGCATACGTTTTCAGAGTCGTGCGGTTGAAGCCGTATTTCTCTTCGATGACGAACGTCGAATAAAGCGAGAATGGCAACCCCGCCAGCCAGGACGCTCCCCCCAGAAGCCCCACGAAGAGCAGGCCCGCGACGATCGGCGACTCGCTCGCGCCGCGGGCAATGAGGTCGGCCCAATTGAAAAAGCCCAGCAACACGGCCAGTACCAACACGACGGCCGTCACGCCCCGCTGAATGAACCCAAAGCGCGTCCGCTCTTTCAAATAAAGCTGCGACGTGCGGTACCGGTCTTCGTCATAATAACCCTTGAACTCGTCTGGCAGGCGGGGGTCTAAAGCTTTTAGATTGAGCCAGTCAACGAGGGATTCGAAGGCCAGCTCCGTCAAAACGATCGCGAATAAAATGAGTGTGGCCACGGTCAACATAGCCCGTTCATATCACTTGACGTCCAAAAAAGACTATATGGAAATGGGCTCATGGACGTGTTTTTGGTACACACGAGCTTCGAGCTCATCAATGTCGCGATTTTGCTCATCCGTCTTTTCATTGGCATCTGCTTCGTGGTTCACGGGCTCGGAAAGCTGGGTTACGTGGGCCCGGGCAACCTGAAAGGCTTCACCGAGTGGCTCCGCAGCCTCAAAGTGCCATTCCCCGAAGTGCAAGCCAAAATGGCGATGTCGGCCGAGCTCATCGGCGGCGCGCTGATCGCGACCGGTTTTTTGATGCGGCCCGCTTGCGCGGTCCTGATCTTCACGATGCTTATCGCGGCCGCGATCGGCCATAAGGGTGGCGGCTACCTCATCACGAACACTCCGCCCGGCAACGAGTACACTGTCAATCTCGCGGCCGTGCTGGGAGCCTTGTTGCTTCTTGGTCCCGGCATCTACTCGATCGACGCGATCGTATTTGCGTAAACTAATTTAGTTTATGCCAACGGCTCTAATATAAACTTAATATTGTGTAGACATTGTGTATTGGCCGCGCCGCACACGGATTTTCAAGATTTTTTTCTTGAAACAATATTTGTTTCCCTAAACAATTGGTCGCAGAACGAATCAGCCACGTCTTCGCGTCAGGCGCTAACTATTGCGAGCTGAACATGATTCCGGTCAAGGTTTAGCCAGACCTGTGAATGTGACGTGCCGCTGAAACGCCCAGGGCTCATGATGAGACCCCAAATTTCTCATGCGGGGCGACTAACCAAAAATTCGAAGTTCAACCAGCCAAAGGAGAGAAAATGACCTCACTCTGCCAACGCCTGTTTTTTGCCGCGCTCATCTACTTCGCGGTATCCGGCTTCTGGGCCATGCCCGCATCGGCCAACGATTTCGAAATGGAGACTTTCACTGAGCAAAGCCTGGCCGCCCAACGCACCATGCTCGAACAGGGCGACGAAATGCTCGAGGCCTACAAATCTGGCCGCGCCACATGCAAAGAGCGCGTGATCGTTCCCGAGTCCGACCTTACGGCGGAAGAGCGCGAGTTCCTGGTTCTCATCAACAACTACCGCAAAAAATATCGTCTCCAGTCTTTGCAGGTCTCGCGCTGCCTGACGGTTGCGTCCCGCTGGATGAGCCAGGACATGGGCAAGAAAAACTACTTCGACCATCAAGACAGCCATGGGCGGGATCCGAGCGAGCGCGTTCAAATTTTCGGCGTCAAGACATTTTCGGGTGAGAATATCGGCGCGGGCTACAGAGACGCCAAAGCCATGTTTCAAGGCTGGAAGACGTCGCCCGGCCACAATCGCAACATGCTGTCAAAAACTCACAAGTACATCGGCATCGGCCACATGATCGTTCCTAATTCAGTTTACAAAGATTACTGGACGACCGATTTCGGATACTGAACCCCGAACCCTCTCACTGCGCTCGCGCAAGGCCTGACGAAAATCGCGCGGGCGCTCGGGTTACTTCCAGCCCTTGTTCCCTTCAGCCCGCTTTATGTCCCTTTCGAGCCTTTTGAGTGAAGCCTCGAATTCCTTTTTCAGCCGCTCGTAATTCGCCGGAACGGCTGACTTGAGATCGGTGAGCCGCGCGGCCGTGGCGTCGCGCCCGGCGCGCAGTTTCAGAACGATCGCCTGAAGTTTTCGGCTCGTACCGGCCCGCTCATCCAGATTTTGGATTCGCGCGTCGGCGGTGTCGAAGCGCTGCTCGGCCTGGGTTTTCGCGTTATCGAGCTCCGGATTCGCGCTCTGCCGGAGCTCGCCGCTGGAATCACCGGTCCCGTCGTCCTGAGCGGCCGCTGGGCAGGATGCGAGAAATACCGCGAATAATAATTTTGAGAATTTCACCGGCGCCTCGTCTTGAGTTTCCCTCGTCTTATTTCAAGGACATGACTCTTCGCATTTCACGTGCGCCGCTATTCTCGCCAAAAATAAACAGTGTCAAAATACGGGCGGCACGCTTGAACGGCTTAATCGTGCCATGTGTCCCGAACACGTTCAACCCCATCCAACAAATGTGGTCGTTCCGACCAATACCGGCTTCAAAATCGAGCGCGCGGTCACGATCCTGCAGCCACCCGAGCTCCTGTATGCGTTTTGGCGCAACCTCGAGAATCTGCCGCGATTCATGCGCCATCTCGAATCCGTCACCTTGATCGACGACACGCGCTCGCTCTGGGTAACCCGCGGCCCCGCGGGCGCGACCGTCGAATGGGAAGCCGAGATCATAGGCGAACATCCCGACCAGATGATTGCGTGGAAATCACTCGAGGGCTCCGACGTGGCGATCGCCGGCAGTGTTTGGTTCAGGCCGGCGCCCGGCGGGCGCGGGACCGAGGTGCGCGTGATCCTAAAGTAC
>DASUEL010000514.1:0-11388 GCA_036275095.1 Bdellovibrionales bacterium | reverse complement strand
GGTTTTTTCTCGTGAACAATCTCAAGCATTCGCGCGACGCGAGTACGTTGATCGGGACGGTGACGCCGGGCCAATCCATGCAAAATCGTGGCGGCGGCGACCGCGCGATCGACCTGAGCGGCATTTGGGTCGGCCTGGGCTTGCGTTTTTATCTGGGGCTTTGAATAGGTGGCGAGTTTCGGCCCTGGCGCGAGCACTATCAGTCGGAACTGAAGAAAATCTGTGAAACGAGTGAGTTTCCTTTGGTGGAGCGCTCACGCGACGGCTCCGGTGATATCAAGCTCTATACGAAAATTCCGGCCGGCAAAAAGCACGAATACGAAATTATTCTCGAGCGCGGCTTCGATTGGGAATCGGTGCCCGAGCTCGTAGCGGCGGATATCAAGAGGGCGGAAGGTTAACAGCCTCCGGTTCGCGCAACCACTACCGTAACGGTAGTGCCTGTAGGAATTCATGACCAAAATTTGAAGTACCACCCGCCGACTCGCGCGTAACCTCGATACGCTCCGGGCTTGCCATTCCGCGCCACGTTCCGGAACGGGTGACGAGGATGTATAACGACCAAGAAAAGTCGAGCGGTCGAGCGAGGGAAAGTGGGCAGAGTCTCCACCAGACCCACTCGTTCGTGAGAAAACAGCTTTCTATCGGCGTTCGCGGAGTGTGGCGTGCAGGGCTGTTAAGCGAGCGCGCTTGTGTGTCGAGCGCGCTTGGGGCGGGCTGGCTCGATGGAGTGAGCGGGCTGGGTGGAGCGGATTCGAGGGGCGATTTTCAGCTAATCCTCGTTTCAGAAAGATTCCGGGCACCCCCCTGCGACGGGGGGTGCTACTCCGGGCCGTATAGGCGATCGAGATTTTCTTTGTACTTTTGATCGCAAAATTTGCGTTTCACTTTGAGTGACGGTGTGAGCTCGCCGGTGTCCACGGCGAAGTCGCTCGGTAGAATCGAGAAGTTCTTGATGCTTTCGTAGCTGGCCAGACCGTTGTTCGCTTCGGCGACCGCTTCGCGAATGAGTGCCTGAATTTGCGGGTTCTGCGAAAGGTCCTTGATGCTGTTGAATTCGATTCCGCGCTCACGTGCGTAGGCCATGACGTTGTCGGCGTTCAAGGTAATCAGCGCGACGATGTACTTGCGCTTATCGCCGTGAATGAGAACGCTCGAAACGTATTTGTTGAGCTTGAGGAGGTTCTCGAGCTTCTGAGGAGCCACGAACTTGCCGCCGGCCGTCTTGATCAAATCTTTCTTGCGGTCGGTAATGCGCAAGAAGCCATCGCTGTCGAGCTCGCCGATATCGCCGGTGTAAAACCACCCGTCGACGAGCACTTCGGCTGTTGCCTCGGGATTCTTATAATATTCCTTCATCACTTTATCGCTACGAATGAGGATTTCGCCGTCGGAGGCGATTTTGATTTGAACGTCGCCGACCGCTTTACCCACGGTGCCGAACCTATAATCGAACGGATTGTTGAAGGTCACGGCCGCCGTTGTTTCGGTCAGACCGTAGCCTTCGAGAACCAAAAGATTTGCCGCGTGGAAAAACTCGGCGATCTCGCGGCTCAGAGGCGCGCCGCCCGAAAAGGCAAATCGCACTCGCCCGCCCAAGCGCTGCGCGAGCTTATCGAATACGAGCTTCTTCGCGACGCGGTATTTGAGCAATGCCTGAATGGAGAGTTGTTTCTTTGCGATTTTCGCCGCGCTCACCTCGCGGCCGATTTCGAGGGCCCACTTGAAAATCTTGTGCTTTACGGGGCTGGCCTCGGCCTGTGAGATGATTCCGTTATAGATCTTTTCGAAAATGCGCGGGACGGCCACGAGAAACGTCGGTTTGACGTCGCCCAGGTTTACACGAATGCGATCGATGTTCTCGGCGTAGCCTTGGGTGAAGCCCAGAAAGATGTGGCCCCAAAGTTCCACGCGCCCCAAAATGTGCGAGTAGGGGAGAAACGTGAGGCTCGTGTCGCTCTCATCGATCTTGACCAGCTCGAACACCTCTTGGACTTCGCTGATTATGCATCGATGTATGAGAACGACGCCTTTGGGAACGCCGGTCGTGCCTGAGGTGTAAACGATCGTCGCGGTCTGATCGAGTGTCACTTTTTTGCGCGCTTTATCATAGAGATCAGGCGTGTCGGCCAGCTTCTTTTGCCCGCGGCTTTTGATTTCATTCCACTCGATGACGGTTACGTCGGGATCTTTGACCGGCTCCATGGTCACGATGTGTTTCACGCCGGGGCATTTGTCGGCGATGAGCTTCCACTTGTCGACCATCGCGCGGTTTTCGCAGATGAGCACCGTCGATTCGGAATCGTTCAAGATGAACTTCGCGTCTTCGGGCAGGCTCGAAGGGTAAATCGGAACGGTCACGGCTCCTAATCCTAGAATCGCCAGGTCGGCGACGGCCCATTCGACCCGGGTATTCGAGAGCACCGCGACCTTCGTGTTCTCTTTCACGCCGAGCGTGGTCAGGCCGGCGGCGATTTGCTCGATTTGCGTTACGTACTCGGACCAGCTCATGTCGGTCCATTTTCCGTTTTTCACGTATCGAACGGCGGTGCCGCCGCGCTTTTTCGCCACTTCAATCGAATTCAGGATGGTATCTGCCATGGATTCACCTCAAGCACCATTGAACAATAGGAGAAAGGGCCCTTCAAGGCTCTTTTGCGCTTAGGTGTCTTGTAGCGTCACTTGCGGTTGGTACTCAAGAACAGATTGATGTCTTGCGTGGTATCGGGCTTCACCGTCACGCTCTTTTCGGCCTGCGCCCCCGTGATCGTGTCGAACGCGCGGACCACGATTCTCTTGCGCGCGGGTACGGGATAGCGATTGATCGGGGGCTTCTCTTGGAGCTCGACTTCGTTGACGTAAATGACCGCGTTCAGCGGCCGAACGGTGATATTCAGGTATCCCACGTCGGCTCTGACGAGCGTCACATTTATCGAGTCGGCCTGCTTCGGCGCGACGAGCTTCTGACTATGGGCCAGGTAGCCTTCTTTGCGGAGCGCGATCGAGGTTTCGCCCTGAGGCGCGACGCGAATCGTGCTCGGCGTGAACTGGCCGGTGGGCTTGTTATCGATGAATATTTCCGCACCCTGCGGCTGGCTCATGACCACGAGCTCGATTTTCGCGGGTTCGGGCGTTGGCAGTGTTTTGCCGCCTGTGCCATTTTCACCGGTTGAGGTGCCTTCGCCCTTGCAGTTCTGCTGAAGCACGCGGCAGCGTATGGAATCGAACATAGGATCATTGCGCATGGTCCAGGCCACAGCCAGAATGACGAGCAGGCTGAGAAAGCCGACGAAGCCGAAGGAGCCGCCGTCCGATTCGTCGACAACTTCGGGCGCGGGCGGTTTCGGCGTGGAGCGGTCGAGCCGTAGCGGCTGAGGCGCGCGAGCCGGCTCCTGCGGCTCCGCGCGCAAGATCGGCTGCAGAGACGGTTTCGGCGCGGGCACGATGGCCAGCTTGGTTTTGTTTTGAACGGGCGCCGGAGTCTTAGAAACGGTTTCCAGTTTAGGCCCCGTGCCGCCGAGCGACAGGTTGACGTCGTTGGTGGGCGCGCTGCTTTCGACTTTGCCGGTTTCAGTCGCCGTATCGGTAATCGTTTTCGTTACGTCGACTGCGATTGTGCTCGTCGGCTCCTCGGAAGGCGTGCCGTTCGCGGAGATTTTCGCGTATTCGACCAGGCGACGGCGCGTCTCGAGGATTTCTTCGGCGAAGAGCTGCTTCATGCTCGAGCTGAAATCCTGGGTCGAGAAGTCGGGATATTGGCGATTGAGGAACCGGTTGAGGTCACGATGGAACTCTGAGGCCGACTGATAACGCAGATTGCGGTCGCGGGCCAGCGCCTTCGTGCAGATTTTCTCGAGCTCGGGCGGTATGTTCGGATCGATCTTGTGCAGGCTCGGGATCTGGCACTCGCGGATTTTGCGAAGCGTGTTCATCTCGTTGTTTGCAGAGAAGAGGCGCTCGTTTGCGAGCAGTTCCCAGAGCACGATGCCGAGCGAGAAAATGTCGGTGCGGAAGTCGACTTCCTGTCCCTCGGCTTGTTCGGGGCTCATGTAACTGAACTTACCCTTGAGAGTTCCGAGGCGGGTCGAGTCGACTTTGCTCTCGGCCTTCGCGATTCCGAAGTCGACGATTTTCACGCCGCCTTCGAACGAGACCATGATGTTTTGAGGGCTAATGTCGCGATGAATGATGTTGAGCGGGCGGCCCGTCGAGCCGTCGATGCAGCGATGCGCGTGATCGAGGCCGCGCGCTGATTCATTGATGATGTACAGGCACTGATCGATCGTGAGGTGCCGCTTCTGCTCTTTCATGCGGTTCACGATTTGGCGGAGGTTGCGGCCCTCAACGTATTCCATCGCGAGATAGAATTGCCCGCGATCCTCGCCGAACTCGAAGATCGGCACGATATTGCCGTGCGAGAGGTTCACGCAGATCTTCGCCTCTTCTTTGAACATTTCGATGAAATCTTGATTACGCGAATGCTGGGGCAGAATGCGTTTGACCGCGACGAATTTCGCGATGTTTTCGGCGCCCGTGACTTTGGCGAGGTACACTTCGGCCATGCCGCCGACCGCGATTTTCTCGAGGAGGATATATTTGCCGAAAAATTCAGGCTTTAGAGACACTTAACCTCCGATGTTTTTATCGGCGGAATTGAGGTAAGCTTGCATAGTCAGGGGGAATTTTTTTGAAGTGGATCGGACTGACCGGAGGTATAGCCTCCGGAAAAACCACGGTGGCGAACGGACTGAGGTCCAGAGGTTTCGCCGTCGTCGACGCCGACGAGCTCGCAAAACGCGCGGTGGAAAAAGGCTCGCCCGGCCTCGCCAAAATCGCGCAGGTCTTTGGACCTGACATTTTGCTTGCCGACGGAGGTCTAGATCGCGCCAAACTCGGAGGCCTGATATTCGCGCGCCCGGACTTAAGGCTGGAGCTCGAAAGGATCGTTCATCCGGAAGTCCGCAGGCTTTCGGCCCTCGAGAAGGACCGCCTCGAGCAGGAGGGCCGCGCGATCGCGTTCTATGACGTTCCATTGCTGTTCGAGAAACAAATGGAGCCGGCGTTTGACGCCGTCGTGCTGGTATTCGCCTCCGAAAGCCTTCAACGCGCGCGCCTGGCCGCGCGCAACCGGCTCAGCGACGCCGAGGTGACCGCCCGGCTGGCCTCGCAGCTTCCGCTTTCAGCGAAGCGGGCCAAAGCGCATTTCGTCGTTGAAAACGACGGCAGCCTCGCGGATCTGGAGCGCGAGGTCGACCTGCTGGTCAAAAACTTGCGCTCGCGCTTCAAGTTCTGATTCGCTCACCACGCCCATGAATAGCCGAACGCGAGAGCGACTTCGTAACCGCCCGAGATCCACGCGGTCTCGAGGTCGGCGCGAAGGCTCATCGGTATTCGCAGCAGTTTTTCGAAGCCCACCCCGGCGCGCGCTTGAAAGTTCGCCGGTTTCAAAAAAGTGCCGAGTTGCTCATTCGGCACGAGCATGATTGTCGGGCCCGCCTTCCAGTAAGGGCGAAACGACGAGTTGTGATCGTAAATCCATTTGTACGCCAGGTGCAGCAGGCCGTGGGATTGCGAGGTGAGGTCTACGCCGACTTCAAAATGACGATTGTGAGGGCTGTCGAGCATGTAGTTCAGGCCTACGAAATAAAAGACGTTCTCATTGGAGACCTTGCGCGAGCCGGTGCCGACCCCCACACGAGGCGAAACTGCACTTTGGTAAGGAAAGAAAATCTCACCGCCCCGTCGCGCTTGGCCCGAGCGATCGGAGTCTCCGCTCGCCCCGCCCTTGGGGGGCGGCGGCTTCGTCACTTCGAGAAGCTCGAGTTTTTTCGTGTCGCCCGATTCAGGCGCGTGCTCGCTCGAGCTCAGGTCGGGATCCGGCGTTTCTGGGGCGGCGAACGCAGCTCCTGAAATCGCGAGCGCCAGAAAAACGCGGGCGCATGTTCCGACCAAGGTCAGCTTCATGGCAAAAGGTCCAACTCGCATGAGTTAAGTATACATAACGCGAATGTTTCTCGATAGAATTTTGGAGTACGAGACTAAGCCTTCCGGGAGAATCGATCATGACAAAGTGGACGTTTGCCGCACTTCTTCTCGCTCTGCCAGCCGCCGCTCAGGCCGCCGACCCAATCAACTACTCAATTCACCAGCATTACGTGAGCCCGCGCGCACTCGGCATGGGTAACGCGTTCGTGGGTGTTGCCGATGATTACAATGCTCTGTTTTACAATCCCGCGGGCTTGGCCACTCTCAAAGAGGGCGAGATCAATCTGAAGATTCAAGTCGCGGGCTCGGGCAACATCATCGACTTCAGTAACCAATTGAAGGACGCGAGCAACGCGGCCGATAAAGAGACCGCCTACAACGACGTTCTCAATAAAAACTACGGCAGCAATTATTTTCTGCGATTTCCCAATATCGGAGGAACATGGGCGCGTCCCGGCTGGGCGGTCGCGGTCATTCCCGCGGACCTGTCGGCGGAGATCGGCGTGCACCAGCAGCTTGGCCCCACGCTGACGGTCGAAGGTTATCAGGACACGACCATCGCATTCGGCAAGGCTTGGACCTTCTTCGCGGATCAGCCCGCGGTGTTGCATGTGGGCACGACCGGCAAAGCGATCTATCGCGGTTATGTCCTGAAAAGCGTGAGCGCGCCTGAGCTCGTGAACAACGACAAATTCTTCACTCCCGAAGACGCGCAAGAGGGCATGACGATCGACGCCGATGTCGGAGCGCTCTATTCGTGGAAGGCACATGACCAAGGCGGGGCGGCCTGGACGCAATGGGCGCGGCCGCAGGTCGGTCTCACCGTGCGCAATATCGCTGACTGGGGTTTCAAGCAAAACTACCATATCTATAACAAAGAGACGGGCGAGCCGCCTAAAATGGAGCGGCGTTTCGACGTCGGCGGCATGGCCGACCTCCCGGGCTTTTGGGTCTTCAAACCGCGCTTTGCGCTCGATGTGCGCGACATCGGGCACCGATATTGGACGTTCAAGAAAGGCTTTCGCACGGGCGTGGAGCTTCTATGGAACGTTCGCTGGTGGCTTCAAGGCGGCTACCGTGTCGGTCTCTCGCAGGGCTACTTGAGCGCCGGTCTCTCGGCGCAGTTCGTTTGGTTCCGTCTAGATTTCGCGACGTGGGGCGAAGAGATCGGAACAGCGGGCGCGCCGAAGGAAAATCGGCGCTATGTGGCTCAGATGAGCCTGTCGTTCTAAGGAAATGCCCGGCGACATTCGATTTAACTTCAAATTCAGGCTTTACAGCGAGGGCCGTAACGAGGAGTACCAAGTGCTCCTCCTTCAAGGGCAGCCCTATTTCATCGGACGCCAAGGAACGGGGCTCCAGCTTCTGGATCCGTCGGTCTCACGGATCCATTGCCACTTCTTCATCGAGGGTGAAAGTATTTTCGTCGCCGACGACGGAAGCATGAACGGCACTTACGTCGAAGGAAAACGCGTCGAGCGGCAGGAAGTGTTTCAAGGCACCGTTCTGCAACTCGGCGTTTACACGATTCATGTTCTAGAGACGCCGAACAGTCTCGTGCAGGGCCGCGCTCCGGCGCCCGCTCCGCCACCCGCCGAGCCTCCGCCGCCCGAGCCCGAGCCGCCCCGGCCGGTTTTCGAGGCGCCAAAACGTACGGCGCCCGTGAAGGATTCGCTCACGCTCGACTTCGAGACGATCAAGCGATTCTTGATCGACGCCACGACACGGCCCCAGCATTTTTTCGAAGAGACGCTCTTTGACGGGTACGTTCGCAAATCCGCGTTCATCATCAGCGGGAGTATGTTGTTTGGTATGACTTTGGGTGTGGCGCGAACGACCGCTCCCGTTCTACTCAGTAACACGTCGCTGGATATCTTCTTCAGAGCTCTCACGCAATCGGTGGTTTTGCTCGCACTGGCAACAATGCTCGCGATCGCGCAAACGATAGCGCTCGCCTGGCTGCTCGGGCTTTTGCAGAAGCCTCTGGAGACGAATACGACGTTCCCGCAGTACCTCAGGTTCTTCGCTTACGCGTCGATTTTGTTCGCCGTCGGCCAGGTCATCAACCTGGTGACGTTCGGGTTCTCGATTCCGCTCGTGGCCGTACTGCTGGTCGGGTGGACCGTCTTCGGTCTTCTGAAAGCTTTCGAGCTCGCTCTATGGCCGCTCCTCGCGGCGTTCTCGGTTTACTTGATGGTATGGATCGTCTTGCAGCGCCTATTGATGGTGGAGTTCGCGCCCTATTTCTTTTGGCCGGCCTGAGCGCCGGCTCAGAAACGGAATGAAAACTTGCCGATGAAGCGGCGGTCTTCGCGCGGAGCCGTCGGGGTGCCGATCTCTTCTCCGTACGTTGCGGCTTGAAATTGGAATTTTTGAATCGCGAGCTCGCCGCCGGCGGTCCAATAGCGCTGGTTCATGCCGCCCCTGAAGAACATGAAGTCGGCGAAGTTGATCTCGAGGCCCGCATGAATTCTGCGCATTTGATCGGTTTCTTCGGAGTAGGTGAGCACGTCCTTGTACTCGACCGTAAAGGTGGAGCGGAGGTTGTTCGCATGAATCGGGAACAGAGCGATTCCGACGTCGACCGTCTGGGGCGCGTCGGCCGGCTTGCGCCCGTTTTTGTAGAATACGCCCTCACCTTGATTGAACGTGGTGCGCCCGATGTCGTGAATGGTCGCCGCGAGGGTCGGAAGAAACTTCCACGGCGCGGTCAGAATGATGCCGCCGTCTCCCGCGATCGCCCCGCCCTCGCTGACGAAATCGCCCCATCCGATGCTCGTCGACGTCTCGTCGATATAGGTGTGGGCTTCGACCCGATTCATGATGCGCCCGGCGACACCGATCTTCACGCGGCCATCGAAGAGCCGGAGCGAGTAGCCGAGCACGAAGGCATAATCGTTGGTGTAGTCCACGCGGAGCCGCTGCCCCGCCGTGCGAGACGAGACGTACTCAAAGTCATACGAGTACTTCGCGAAGACGCCAAAGCCGAAGTTGGGAACGACGAACGAGGGAAAAAGCTGAATTTTCGTGTGGTACGGCTTGTCCTGATTTTGAGCGAGTGCGGAGGCCAGGCCTTGCGGGCTGAAGAGGTCGGCCGTGCTGCGGCCGCCGGCCGCGCTTAGAACGGTCGCGTTGGCGCTGATTTCGGGATCCGCGATCGTCACGATGTATGTTCGTAGTTTACCGAGTGCCGCGGGATTCGCGAGGAGCGCGGTTTCGTCGTTGACGACGGCCGTGGCCGTGCCTCCCATTCCGAGCGAGCGAATACCGACGAAGTTTTCGAAACGCTCTTGAGCGCCGGCCACGCCGGACCAGAGGAGCAGTCCCAAAATGAGAACGCGCATACCTCCATTATATTTGATGTGTCACGGGGAGACGGGCCAAATTGAGAAACTTGGGCTTAAGTCCCTAGACTCTAATTTTGAGAGAGAAAACAGCCGTAAAATAAATAGATCAATCCATAGGAGGATTCGATGAAAGCGCGTTTGCTCGTGGCCGCCGCATTGCTGAGCGCCGGTTTTTTGACGGGTTGTGAGTCCAGCGAAGATGACAGAATCAATCAGGCGCAGGCGTGCCTCGATAATGCCACCGGCGCGTCTGACGTCGGCGCGTGCACGGCTAAAGTAGAAGGGATCAGTGGCTCCAGGGCCGCGATCATTCGCTGTTCGGCCGCCTACATCTCACAGGGGTTTACGACCCGCTCGACGAGATTTCTCGATGCCTTCCGCGCTTTGAGGGACGAGAGCGGCTCGACGAACTCGACGGTTGCGATGATGACCCACCTTTCATTCGACGGAGTCGATGCAAACGCCGCGAATGCCGCCGCCGCAGAAGCGGTCGTGCACTGTTCCCAAACGGGTCTTGAAGGCATGATCATGTTCGCGAACATGACGAAGCTGGCCACTCGTCTGAAGTATCTCGCCGGCATCGGTACCGGCGTGACGCCGACGCCCGCGCAACTCGAGGCTCAGGTCGGAAACTTGACCAACCAGGAGGCCGGCGAGGCCGCCGTCGCGATCGCCGACAACTACTGCAAGAACGCGTCGACCAACGACGAAGAGTTTTGCGGAGAGTTCAATGCCGCTGTCAACAACGGTGGAACCGACACCGAACAGATCGGCTGCTTGATCAAGCGCCAGCTCAATCCTTCGCTTCCGGCCTGCCCGTAATTTCCAGAATCATTAGCCGCCGTTCGTGCCCAGACGGTACAAGGTGACTCCGGTCACCGTGCCGTTTTGGAAGGTGCACGTGTTGCCGCTGTAGGTGCCCTCGCCCTGGTAGTAGCCGAAGTTGGGCGCGTAGATGCAAGCTTCGTTGCTTTCGCAGAGGCCGTCGTTGTCACCCGTGGTGTCTTCGACAAGCTCGATGGCGTTGAGCAAGTACGTTTGTGGCGACGCCTTCTGGTCGCTGATCGCGACGTTGCCGTGTACGTTGGCCGGGCAGTTTGCGCCGTTGGTCCACGCCGGGTTGGCGTTGGTTCCGTCATGGCTCTTGTTGAGCGAGGCCGTGTCGCCCGTTGCGAGACGCCAATCCCAAATGCGGCAGGTCTCGGCCCCGTCGCAATGCCCTTGGTGATCGCTATTCGCGAACGCCGAGCCGTCCTCACCCCAGGCTCTGTACATGTCTGAAAAGTTGATCCAGTCGGTGACCGAGGCAAACGCGCTCGTGCCGTTGGAGTTCGAGCCGTTCGAGCCGTCAGTCGAAGTCACTTTGCCGACATAGCTCGAAGTGTGGCTTACACCCGTGGTGGTCACGTTGTTGGAGGTGTTCTGGGCGTCGCAGGTGGCGTTTTGCAAGCCCGGGTCGGTGTTCGTGCCCGAGAACACGCAGTTGCCGCCGACCACGAGATTGCCCGTGAAGTGGTTCGTCGAAGTGTCGTAGAACCAGATGGCATTGGTGCTGTTCGCGATATTCAACTGAGCGGCCTTCGCGGTGGTGCCTTGGAAGGCCATGCCGTAGTTGAGGTTGTTCGAGGTCATCACCTGCGTGATCGTAACCGTGTCGCCACCGACCCCCATGCCGTAACCGTTGTTGTTGACCGAGGTGATGAAGGCCCATGTGTTGCCGGAGGCCGCGCCACTCGTGATGCCGTACGAGTTGTTGTTGGCGGAGAGGACTGCCACGATGGTGTTGTTGTCGGAACCCGAGCCGGTCAGGTTGAAGCCATAGCCCAGGTTGTTGTAGGTCTTGAGGTTGAAAACCTTGCTGTCGCTGGCTTCATAAAAACCGAAGCCGTCGTTGTTGTTATTGGCGGTTATGAAATTCTGGAACGTGTAGCCCGAGACCACGTTGGTCATCATGCCGCGGCCGCCGTTCGAGTAGCACTTGGCGTTTGTGATCGAGCCGTTGGTGACGGTGCCGAGATAAATGCCGTGGCCCGTATTGCTGTAGCTGAGCAGGTTG
>DASUEL010000513.1:0-2356 GCA_036275095.1 Bdellovibrionales bacterium | reverse complement strand
TGAGTCCTCCTGCCGAGAAACGTTCATCTTTCATGGCGAGTGCTCGATATGAATTGAGCTGAACCTCATACTTCGTCCGGTTCTTGAGGTGGGAATTGGGAAGTCCCGATCGAGAGAGCTGCCGGATGGTCTCGGCGGGCGTCATGAACGCCCGCCCGAGAAGTAAAACCGCCACGCCGGTGGCAAAGGCCGTGGCTTGAGAGGTCCCGGACATGGGTTCGTACCCGCCGCCAGGAGACGTTGAACAAATATGTCCGCCGGGAGCCGCCAGATCGACCGTGCGCCGTCCGAAGTTTCCGACCGAAAGGCGATCACTCGACCAGGTTAAGGCTCCGACAGAAAGTATGTTTTCGATGTCATATCCGGCCGGAAAGTAAGGCCGGATATCGGAATCCGCCTTTTCATTTCCGGCCGCCGCGATGAAAAGGATGTTTTTCTTCGACGCTTTTCGGATCGCTTCTTCTTCGCGCGGGCTTCGATCGCCGCCGCCGGCCGAGAAGTTGATGATGTGGGCGCCCATTTTGGTGGCGTACGCGATCGCGTCCACCGTATTCGTTAGCGCGTTTTTGGGGTCTGCGGCCGGATCGTAAAATTTCAGAATCATGAGCTTCGCGTTGGGCGAGATGCCCTGCCTTCGCCCGGCGATGATGCCCGCGATATGCGTGCCATGGCCGTGGCGGTCGCGAAGATCGTTGTTTCGGCCCGCAAAGTTCCAGCCGTGCACGTCGTCGACGAATCCGTTCCGGTCATCATCAATTCCGTTCGAGGCTTTCTCGCGGCCCTTTCGGTCTTTGCCGCTCTCACCGGCGTTGGTCCAAAGACGCCCTTCGAAATCGGGATGGCTGAAATCGAGGCCGGTATCGATGACCGCCACGGTGATTTCGTTCAGCGTCAGCCTGAGTGGCGCGGCCTTCTCGACGTCGATCATCTCGAGGCCCCAGCGCGAGAGCTCGCGCGGTTTACTGCAATCGAGTTGCGGCTTCACGGCACTTGCCCCCGGGCTTGGGCTGCCGAGCACGAGCGTTCCCGCCATGGAGGCCGCCAATGATTTTCGTATTCGTCCGTGAGTCCGTAGGATCCGAGTCATTATGTTACATCCCTCCTAATATATGGGCGTTTTACCGCCCGCTTACACTCCAGATGCCCTGCGGGCGGGGCGACGTTCCGCGTGTTCGATCACCTGGCGAACGGTTCCGTTCACGGTCGACTTCGTTCGGGCCAGGCGCGCCCCGCCTTCAGGGAAAATGAAATATTGAAACTCGTAAGTCAGTGTCGTGTGCTTCGCTCCGCACGTGATTCGCGCGGTTGCCGTTTCGACGGCCAGGGCCGTGCCGCGCCGGCTCTGGTAAGCGAACGTCTCTTCGCAGCCGTTTTCTCGCTTGTAGGCCGTCACCACGTCGAGGTCGGACAAATAGGTCACCCGCTCCGTGAGGCCGAGCGGCGTCGTGTACGCGATCAAATTATGAAGGTCATCGTACTCGAAGAACGCGGGAGGCTTGCCTGATTCGCGCACTTCGACCAGGTCGCCGCGTCCCGAGTAATGAAAAGTCACCTCTCGTCCATGAGAGGCTTTGAAACGGCCAATCCGTTGGCCGCCAACCGTGAGCTCGACGTTCCACGTCTGGTTGTTTTTGAGATCCGTGATTTGTGAGGGCGTGTGGTTTGGGAAGTTCGAGGGAGAGTAAGAAAGTAGATATCTATAATCGGGCCCGTTCGCATTTGTCAGGCGGCCCAAGCGGTCGAAGACCAGCTCGGAGCCGCCTCGCGCGGCGAAGACGTAAGTCTCACTTCGCCGCGCGACCCTCACTCCGGGCGCCGCTAGCCCGCAGCGCTCGAGCTCGGGCCGCCCGTCCCGAAACCGCAGTTTCGTCTCGAGCTCCGAGCACCAGCCGAAACCGAAGAGGCCGTCATGCATGGAGTGGCTGTCATAAGAGCGGGTCAAACCGCCGAGGTCTCGCCAGGTTTGGCTGAAGCTTCCGCTCTTCATGTTCACGCCGGCGGCCGCCGTGAGCGGCGCCTGGAGTGTGATGAGAGTAAGGAGCGGGAGCGTCTTCATGCCTGAGTGCATGTGCAACGGCGGGGCCAGACGCGCTGACGCATTTACGCGCCTCTCGCACGATTTCGAATCGAAGTGATTCAAAAACTTCGATGCGTATGTGTGACACTATTTTGTTTCGCGAAGTTTTGGAGACATGCCGCCATTTTTTTCGGATGTGTGCGAATCCAAAACATGTCCACAACTTCTGATCATGTGAAACTTCGCTCGAGCCGTCGCAACCTATGCGACCTGTCGTACGAATACCCGGAACTCAGCCGGGCTCACACCTGCCCAATGAGACGTCGTGCCGTCAGAATA
>DASUEL010000512.1:0-3257 GCA_036275095.1 Bdellovibrionales bacterium | reverse complement strand
TATCCTAAAATCCGTGTACGTCGGCGATTCTTTTGGCGGCCTGCGCGCCGAACTCCTGGCCGAATAAGACCAAGGATTGGCGGGCATCGAAGTCCATGATGTCGTAGTTTCGTGTATGAATGCCCACGACCCAGTCCACTGACTTGGCGCTGTCGCCAAGGTGGTGCACTCCGTCCCACCATAGGGCTTCGATGGCGTCTTGGCTTCGCACTTTGCGGCCCTTCAGAATTTGGCCCCGGGCCAGCACGTTCACGAATACGATGACGTTGGCGCCGCGCTCACGCAGCTTTTGTGCGGCATCTTCGACGCGAAACGCGGCGGCGAGCCAGTTTCCGTTGGCCTCGTACATCGGCGGGTACGGTACGCACTTCTGCAAAACTGTCGAGTATGAGCCGCGCTCCCACCACGCGATCTTACCGTTTTCGAGCATGAGCGTCGGGCACGCGAACGGCAAGTCGCCGGACTCGATCGTTCGGTTCGCGAATACCGAGTCGAGATAAGGCGCGAGCGTACGAATCGAAACGGGCGTGATTTCGGTGCTGAGGAGCGCCTTTTCGGGAAGGTCGGCCTTCTTGAGCTTACCGAGCTGCCATTCGGCGTCGTTTGTTTTGCCTTTGACCGAATAGGCGGCCGCGATCAGCGCGCCCCACTCGAGACCGACGACCGAGTGAATGCGGATGTTGGCCTTTTCAAACTCACGCAATACCCCGATGTGAGCGAGTGACTTCAGCCCGCCGGGACCGAGAATGAGACCGATTTTGACCGGCTCGCCCGGTTCGGGAGTGGGCGGTGGAAGATTTGTTTGTGCCTGCGGCGGTTGCCCACCCGCGGGCGGAGTCAGAACTTGATCGATCGGGGACGGTTTCTTAGGTGCCTTTTGGCAGCCCGCCAGGATCGACGCCGCCATCGTGAGTGCGACGAGCCAGCACGAAAAACTCTTGGTTGCCGTCGGAGCCTTGGATTGAGCTTTCAAAATAATCCTCCACGTCGAGAAGCAGGGACTCGCAAATTTTATAAATCTTTTTCCGGACTTCTTCAAAAGCTTTCGGGTCTTTGACGATACCTGATTTTCCGAGAGCAGCGCGCCCGGCTTCGAACTGCGGTTTTACGAGGCCGAGAATGTATCCGTGCGGCGCAAGCAGCGGCGGCAACTGAGGGAGAATCAGCTCGAGCGAAATGAACGAGACGTCGATGACGGCGAGGTCGAACCCTGACGCGGGAACGTGGGGCGCGAGAAGATCGCGTGTGAGGTGACGCGCGTTGATCGATTCGAGGCTGGTGACGCGCGGATCGCGTTTTAGCCTGTCAGCGAGCTGCCCCTGGCCGACGTCGACGCCCACCACGCGCGCGGCTCCTCGCTGTAGAAGGCAGTCGGCGAATCCGCCGGTCGAGAGGCCCACGTCGAGCGCGATTTTGTCTCGCACCTCGAGACTCGTGCGCTCAAGCGCGCCTTCGAGCTTCAGGCCGCCCCGTGAAACATAACGATTCAAATTGTTTTCGAGAATTTTGAGGGAAGCTGCGACGGAGGACTCAAGCTCTTGGCCGGGCTTGGTGAGCGCGCGGCCATCGAGCGTGACGAGACCGTTTGAGATGAGCTGTTGAGCTAGCGCGCGTGACTTGGCGAGCCCGAGCTCGACCAGCAGCAGATCGAGGCGCTTTTTCAAGGCGCGATCACTGCGGTTTGAACTCTTTCAAAATCGGGCTGCCGTTTTCGTCGACGCCCAAAAGCTGCTTCACTTTTTGTTCGGCGGCGTTGAGCTGCACATGGCACTCTTTTGAGAGGCGAATGCCTTCTTCGAAAAGCTCGAGCGATTTCTCGAGGGCGAGGTCGCCGCCTTCCATGCCTTGAACGATTTCTTCAAGGCGGCCGAGTTTCTTTTCAAAATCCATAACGTTTTCTTTTGCCATAACTACTTAGCCTCGTCTGTGGGGATGCCCTTGTGTTCCATTTTCGTTTTGATTCCGTCGTCGCGCAGGCTCTTGACCACGGCCGTGGCTTCGCCGCGCGCGAATTTTAAATTCAGTTCGTCGCCGGCCTTGAGCTGGCGATGGTCGGTCACGACTTTTCCGTCTTGAGCTGTGACCATCGCGAAGCCGCGCTCGACGACTTTGAGCGGGCTCAAGCTGTCGAGTTTGCCTGCGAGAAATTGCATTTTGCTGATTTTGGTTTCGATGGTGCGGGACATGTGCGCCTGAAGCCTGACGCCGGTCATGTTGATGTGTTGGCGCAGCTGTCTTAGCTTTTCGTCGGGCGTGCCGAGACGTTCGCGCAAAAGCTGAACGGACATACGCGACTGTTGAAGGTTGCGCAGGCATGCGTTTTCGAGCCGCTGTACGAGCTCGTCGCAGCGAAGGGCCGCGTCTTGAATGCGGCGCTGAGGATCGATCACGCGGGCTTCAAGATGCTTGAGGCGCTCGGCTTGCCGCTGCAGCGTCAGGCTCATGAGGTTGACGAGGCGCTGGCGGTCGTCTTCGAGCGATTCGCAGAGCTCAGCCATGTTCTTGACGATGAGCTCGGCGGCCGCCGATGGCGTTGGAGCGCGCAGGTCCGCGACGAAATCGGCGAGCGTGAAATCGATTTCGTGTCCGACGGCTGAAACGGTCGGAATTTTCGAGGCGGCGATTGCGCGGCAGACGTCTTCGTTGTTGAAGGCCCACAGGTCTTCGATCGAGCCGCCGCCGCGGCCAACGATCATGACGTCGAAACCGCCGACTTTGTTGGCAAGCTCAATTGCGGCGCAAATCTCGCGCGGGGCGTTTTCACCCTGCACGGTCGCGCAGACGAGCGTGATGTCGAGCGCTTTGAAACGGCGGCCGAGAACGTTGAGCATGTCGCGAATGGCAGCACCCGTGGGCGAGGTGACGATCGCAACTTTCATCGGGAAGGCCGGGAGCGGGCGTTTGCGTTTTGGATCGAACAGGCCTTCAGCTTCGAGCTTTTTCTTGAGCTGCTCGTAGGCCATTTGAAGCGCGCCGAGTCCGACGGGCTCCATCACTTCGCAAAAAATCTGATATGTGCCGCGGGGCTCGTAGACTGTGACTTTGCCGCGCACGATGACTTCCATTCCGTCTTGCGGTTTGAAGTTCAGCTTGGCGTTGAAGCCTTTGAACATGACGGCATTAATCTGCGCTTTTTGATCTTTGAGACTGAAGTAATAATGACCTGAGGTGTGCGCTTTGAAGTTCGAAATCTCTCCGCGTATCCAGATCGTCGCGTAGGTGCCTTCGAGAAGGCTGCGAATGGCCTGGTTGATCTC
>DASUEL010000511.1:0-3370 GCA_036275095.1 Bdellovibrionales bacterium | reverse complement strand
TGAGCAGCGTCGAAAACCGTACCGGGAGGGCATTTTATGGCCTTGAAGTGCGTGGCGTTTTCAGGAGGCTCGCAGCGCAAGTTGAACTTTCCGTCTTCGACGCTCCCGTAAATGTTTTCGCCCTTTCCGCAGTCAAAACCTTCGGCCGCGGTCGGTAAACTGACTTCGATCACGAAAAAAACAGCCGAGAGAAGACGTAAACTTCGCATAAACCAAGTGTTTCACTCGAATGCCGCCGTTGTAAACAGCCGAGCGGCCCGCCAACGCCTTGACGCTGGAATCACGATCGCTTTTCGCACTCAAAAGAATTCCTGCTTGGAAGGGCCGAAACGCGCGACGTCGGTCGTAAACTTCTCGTTCCTCGGTCCAGAAGCGGCTTTCAAGGCTATCCCGCGGAGGCGGGCCTATCAAAAAATAGAAGTATGGCATCGAAGAGAACTCGTCTTAAGAACAGGATGGAAGTCTTGATGAAAGAAAAGGTACTCCCGGTTTCGGCGTGGCTGCTCGTGTTGCTTCTCACCGCGGCCTGCGGCTCCACTGGCGGGGGCGGCGGAGCGCCCGCGGCCCAGTGCGGGGCCAAAGCGACGGCCTTCGGTCTCGAGCAGAAGCCGCTCCAAATGGACCAGAAGTCGACCCGCTATATCGTGAAGGCTACCAGCGGCTTGCGCGAGCTGCTTTCGCGCGACCGGTTCACGGGTCTGCAAAAACGCCTGGGCCTGCGCGCGCCGCTCGAGGCGATCGCCCGCGAGCATTTTATCGTCGAGTTTAAAGCCCGCGCCGACGTCGAAACGGGTCTGCAGTCTCTTTTGAAAAACGCGCTCATCGAGTACGCGGAGCCTGACATTCGCGTGCAGCGATTCAACACGCCGAACGATCCGATGTTTCAAAATCAGTGGGCGCATGGGATCGTGCAATCGGCGGCCGCGTGGGACATCAGCGTCGGGAGCAGCTCGGTCGTCGTCGCGGTCCTCGACACCGGCGTCGATTACTCTCATCCCGACTTGCGCGACAATATTTGGATCAACCCGCGTGAAATCGCGGGCAACGGGCGCGATGACGACGGCAACGGCTACGTCGACGACGTTCGCGGTTATGATTTCGCCAATAACGACAACGACCCGATGTCGGACGACAGCGGCGTTTACCACGGTACCCACACGGCGGGCACGGTCGGCGCCTCGGGCGGTAATGCCATCGGAATCGCGGGTCACGCGCCCGTGGTGAAGATCATGCCAGTGAAGTTTCTGGCGGGCGACGGCGGCGGTGATCTCTCGGCCGCGATTCGCGCGATCGACTACGCGGTCGCGAACGGCGCGAAAGTCATGAACAACAGCTGGGGCAGCCCGCAAGCCTCGCGCGCGCTGGCCGACGCGGTCGCGCGGGCGCGAGACGCCGGCGTGCTCTTCGTCGCGGCCTCGGGCAACGGCGGCAGCGACGGAGTGGGCGACAACAACGACGCCCAGCCGGTATATCCGGCGAGCTTTCCGTATGACAACGTGATCTCGGTGGCCTCGAGCGGCCGCGGGGATTCGCTCTCGGGTTTTTCAAATTATGGCGCGCGCACCGTGCACGTCGCGGCCCCCGGCGAAGACATTCTCTCGACGATGAACGGCGGCCGCTACCAAATGATGAGCGGCACTTCGATGGCAAGCCCGCTCGTCTCGGGTGTTCTGGCGCTCATGATTTCGCGCAGACCCGATTTGAACTACCAGCAAATCAAGGCCGCGCTTTTGACGAGCGTCGATACGAATGCAAGTTTACAGGGGCGGGTCTCGAGTGGAGGCCGGGTCAACGCGTTCAAAGCTCTGCGCGCGGTTTCAAATGGCGGGCCGGTCGTGACTCCGCCCCCAGGCGGGCAAACTCCGGCATCTTGCCCTTGATCAGTTTTCGAAGCTGAAGGCGCTCGTGACCGGGCGCCCTTCGATTCCCGCGGTCGGCAGATCGAGCAGCCAGAGTGCCGTCGCGGCCGTATCAATCGTTCGAATTCCAGAAGGAAGAGCTTTGCCGCGTACGACGCCCGCACCGTGCGCGATCCACGGAATCGTGTAGTTCGCGGCAATCGGCAGGCCATGGCTCAGCCCGATGCCGCCGTGATCGGCGGTGACGATGACAACGCTTTGCTCGGCAATGCCGGCCTGGTGAACGGCCTCGACGATCGTGGCGATGGCGGCATCCACCGTGCGAAGCGCGGATTTTTGTTTCGACGAGCCCCAGCCGTATTTGTGCCCGGTGCTGTCGGCCTCGGGCAGGTGCATGAACGCGAGATTGGGTTTCGTCTCGATGATGTACTTCGCCGCTTCTTGCGAAACGCCCGGCGAACCCGCGGGGAGCGCGAATACGTCGAGTGTCTCGGGGACGTTCAGGTGGCGGAATTTTTCTTTCGCGGCAAAGAGCGCGGTTTTGAGGCCCGCCGCTTTGGCTTTCGCGAAAATCGTTTGAACGCGGACGAGGCCTTTGCTCGGCTCCCAGCTATTCCAGGTGATCTTGTGCCTTTTGGGGCTCACGCCGGTCAGCATTGAGGTGTGGGAGGGGAGCGTGACGTTCGGCTCGACCGTGCGCGCCTTCCAGGTTGCGGCCGCTTGGGTAACGAGCCCGAGCAGCATCGGCATTTGGCTTTTTCGGATCACGTCGGGCTTGCCGCCGTCGATGCTGATGATGAAGACGTGCGGCACTCTGGGAGCGCCCAGCGCGTTGCCGCCGACGAAGAGCGAGAGAGCCGTGAAAAGTGAAATGAGTGTCCAGTTGCGCATCGAAAGCTCCTTCCTTGGAGTCGGGCCGTCGATTCAGCGTCAGACAAACGTCGGGCGCGCGCAACTGGACCTTGAGCCAGAACTACTCGAAGTGCAACGTGGCGCGCGAGAGCGCCTCGAAAACCGGAGCCGTTTCGGCTTCGAGCGTGAGCGTATCGCCGGGGCCCAGCACGTAATCCTGGGCGTCGCCTTTGAGCGTCACCCATACGGAGCCCTCGCTGACGTTCACTGCGCGCACGGCTTGCGGGTTCCAGAGCTGACCTTTATTGAGGATGACGAGCGGGGCGTCGTTCACGGGGAGGGCAATCGGCGCCTCGGTCCTCGCATTGTGGTTCGGGGTTCTTTTCATGAGACGGGCCATACCCTCCTCCTTTCTGCACGATGTGCGATTTCTTTTAATATTTTCGACGATTCTTGTTGGCCATAACAGATACAGAAAACAAAATGTGATACCAGTACAGTTAACTGTTATGGTTCAAGGGTGTCTCAACTGTAACTGTACTTGTGGCCAAGCTTGCGCCACTCTGTAAGCGGGAGAATCGAAGACCATGAAAACCGCAGCCCACGCCTCAAGCCTGGACTACCTCTATGAGAAAGTCGCAAGCCGCATTCGGCAGCTC
>DASUEL010000510.1:0-6315 GCA_036275095.1 Bdellovibrionales bacterium | reverse complement strand
AGCGCCCGATACCGGAGCCGCCACCAGTGACCAGAAACACCTTCCCCGCGAACAAACCGTCTTTGAATACCGACATGTCTTCATTAAGCCCAAGCGGAGACTCCGCGGGCAAGGTGATTTAGAGGCGCGCATCCCTCCGCACGACGAAGGTCCGGCGCCCGCAATTAGCGAATTAAATTCTCTTCTATTTGCACGTACGATGAAGTCGATGATCGAAGACAGTGTCATCTCCGCATTCTGGTCACAGTGCCGACAACGCCCCGACGCTCCCGCGCTCGTGCGAAAGAAAAATGCGAAATGGGAGCCGCTGTCTTGGAGCCAATTCGGCGCGCGCGTTGCCCAGCTCGCTTCAGCATTCAAACGCGCAGGCCTTCAAAGCGGCGATCGTGTCGCGATTTTCTCTGATAATTGCCCCGAATGGGTGATCGCTGACTATGCGTGCATGGCCGCGGGCCTTGTTTCGGTTCCGCTTTATCCCACGCTCACCGATGCGCAAGTCCGGTATATTATCGAGCACTCCGGCAGCCGCTTCGCCGTCGTGCGCGGATTGGACCGCCTCAAGAAACTTTTGCCGATTACGAGCCTCGAGAAAATCATTGTGGTGGACGTCACGCCACAAGGCGAGAAGACCATCGCGTTCGGAAAATTCATCAAAGACGAAAGCACCGACCCTTTGCCCCACATTGAGGCCGCTCGCGCGCTGAACACGGCGGCGCTCGCAACGATCGTGTACACGTCCGGCACGACCGCGGAGCCGAAAGGCGTAATGCTTTCACATGCGAACGCGTTCGCGCAATGCAAGATGCTCGCGAACCGAGTCAAGCGCACGCCGAAGGACATCGTGCTCTCGTATCTGCCGCTGTCGCACATTACCGAGCGCGCCAACACGTTTCGCCAGGCACTTGTCGGGTATGCCGTTTTTTTCGCGCAGAGCTTCGACACGATGGCCGCCGATCTCAAGGAAGTCCGCCCGACGGCATTTGTCGCGGTTCCGCGGGTGTGGGAGAAGTTTCAAGAAGCCTTGAGCTCCAGGATCTCGAAGGAGTCGCGATTCAGGCGCCGTATGCACCAGCTGGCACTCGAGGCGGCAGGCCAGCTCATCGAGCTACAAAAAACAGGCCGGACCTCTTTGTATGCCCGCCTAAAACTTCAAGCCTTCGACGAAGTCATGGGCAAAACACTGCGCAAAACACTCGGCCTTGACCGCTGCCGCCTCTTCATCAGCGGGGCCGCGCCACTCGATCTTCATACGATTCGCTTCTTTTATTCGATCGGCATTCCACTTATCGAGGCCTACGGAATGACCGAAGCCTGCGGCGGGTGTTTCATCAATCACGATCTGTCGCCCGCGTTTGGAACGGTCGGGCCCGCGCTCGACGGCCTCGAGTGCAAGCTCGCGTCTGACGGCGAGATTCTTCTCCGCGGCGGAAGCATATTCATGGGCTATTTCAAAGACCCGATGCAAACCACTTCTGCGCTCGCCGACGGATGGCTTCATACAGGCGACATTGGAGTACTCGACGGACGCGGCAACCTCACGATCACGGATCGCAAGAAGAACATCATCATCACGTCTGGCGGAAAGAACGTTGCGCCGGCGCCGCTCGAGGCGAGGCTCAAGCGCCACCCGCTCGTGAGCCAAGCCGTCGTCGTCGGAGATCGCCGCAAATATCTCACTGCCCTCATAACGCTCGCAGCTGGTGCCGACCGCGAGCTCGCGCGCACGGCAATCTTGAAGCACGTCGAAGAAATGAACGCTCAGCTTCCGAGCTATGAAAAGATAAAGCGCTTCACGGTGCTCGACCGTGACTTCACCGTTGAGGCCGGCGAATTGACGGCAACCCTGAAGCTCCGGCGCGGATTCATTCAAGAACGCTACAAGACCCTCATCGATCAAATGTACGAATCCAAGGACGCGTCGACCGCGCCAGTCGCGGCCTTCGAAGGCGGCCGCCTTCTCGCCTGATCAGAAGCTCAGCTTGTAATTGAACATCATATCCGCCGGAGGCGTATACGCCCGGCGATTTTGCTGTAGCAGTGAATCGAGATTGCCCGATTCATAAAAAGTCTTGGGCTCTGCCGCGGCCTTATAAGTGACATAAACCGTGCCGCCGATGATTCCCACGGCGAAGCCGATCGCGATGTTGGATAGGCGATCTTGCGGGCGACCGTAAAAGCTGAGCGTGCTCAGTCCGAGAATGGCGCCACCGAGGCCCGCGAAAATGATCAGCGCGATTTGCCGCCGGGGTCCGCCGAGGCGGGATTTGTTTTCGTCGGCCGGCTGTGCGCGCGCCGGCAGCGTGAAGGCGACGACGAGGATCATACTCAGGAGTTTCAAAATCATTCCTCGGGCCACAGCGGTCCTCCATCCCTTCTAATTCCAAAACTCAGCAGCTGCTTTTTCATCTCGACGTCGTAGGTTTCAAACTCGGTGACCTGCGAGTTGGGCGGGCCTTGGCGGATGACATCGAGAAAACCTTGCAATTCGTCGGATTGCCCGAATGCGAGAATTTCGACACGGCCATCATCAAGATTGCGGACCCAGCCCTTTATCGCGAATTCTTGGGCGCACTCGTTCGTAAAGTAGCGAAAACCCACGCCTTGAACCCGGCCGCTGACAAAAATATGCTTCCCTACCATGTCTTGACATGGTAGGCCTAGAGCCTGGTTTTTCCAAGCATTTTCAGGCTTTAGGCGATCCGTTTTGGCCGTTCAGACTAAGACGTGTGTCGGTGGCGAATTGAATGAGTAACGAAAACAAAAAGCCCGACAAAGATCGGGGACAGTTGGACGAGTTGGTCGAGACGCTCACTCAGGAGGTCATGCGCCGAATCGCTCCGCAATCGGTGCCAGCGAATGCGAAACCGACGTCGATCGAAGTGACGGCGCCCTCGCAGGTCGCGCGCTACATCGATCACACTTTGCTCAAGCCCGACGCAACCGCCGATCAAATCAAGAAACTTTGCGAAGAGGCACGGCAATATCATTTCGCAACCGTTTGCGTGAACTCCAGCCAGGTGCGCTTGGCCGCTGAGCTTCTCAAAGGGAGCAGCGTCAAGCCGATCGCGGTCGTGGGCTTTCCCCTCGGCGCTTCGACGGCCAAAGCCAAAGCTTTTGAAACTCTCGAAGCCATTCGTCACGGAGCCGAAGAGATCGACACCGTCATCAATATCGGCGCGCTCAAGAGCCGCGACTATAAAACCGTGTTCGAAGACATCAAAGCCGTCGTCGATGCCGCTCAGCCGATCCCGGTCAAAGTGATTCTCGAGACCAGCCAGCTCAACGAAGAAGAAAAGATCATCTCCTGCGCGCTCTCAAGCGCCGCGGGCGCGGCGTTCGTCAAAACCTCGACGGGCTTTACCGGCGGCGGCGCCACGATCGAAGACGTTCAGCTCATGCGCAGAATCGTCGGCCCGAATATGGGCGTGAAGGCCTCTGGCGGCGTCCGCGATTACGAAACGGCGAAGAAGATGCTCGCAGCCGGCGCCAACCGCCTGGGCACAAGCAGCAGTATCGCGATCGTCACGGGCCAGTCCGCGGATCCGAAAAAGAGCTACTAAATGGCGCTCATTCCCGCCGAGCTCATCAAAAAGAAACGGGACCGCGGGGCGCTCACGCGAGACGAAATTCTATTTCTCATCAATGGCTACGCCGGCGGCGCGATTCCCGACTACCAAATGTCGGCCTGGCTCATGGCCGTCGTATTGAACGGCATGAACGATGAAGAGACACATCATCTCACGCAGGCCATGCTTCACTCCGGCGACGTGCTCGATTTTTCGTACCTGAAGCCCGCCAAAGTCGACAAACACAGCACGGGAGGGGTCGGCGACAAAACAAGCCTCATTCTCGCCCCGATCGTCGCGGCGTGCGGAGTGGCCGTACCGATGATTTCAGGCCGCGGCCTGGGCCACACGGGCGGAACTCTCGATAAGCTCGAAAGCATTCCGGGCTTCGTCACTCGTCTCCCCGAAGACAAATTCAAAGCGTTCGTCGAAAAATACGGCCTCTGCTTCATGGGACAGACCGAACGCATCTGCCCGGCCGACAAAAAGATTTACGCGCTTCGCGACGTCACTGGCACGGTCGAGTCCATTCCTTTGATCTGCGCGAGCATCATGTCGAAAAAGCTAGCCGAAGGAATCGACGCGCTCGTGCTCGACGTGAAATTCGGCAGCGGCGCTTTCATGAAAACGCTGCCTGACGCCGAGAAACTGGCTCGCAACCTGATTTCGATCGGCGAAAAGGGCGGCAAGCGCGTACGCGCCTTACTCACGAACATGGAGCAGCCGCTCGGCGCCTACGTCGGAAACGCCCTCGAAGTCGAGGAGTGCGTACGCATCATGAAGAACGAAAAATCACCGGAGTGGAGCGACACCCGGGAACTGAGCCTCGAGCTGTCGGCGCATATGCTCGCGCTCGGAGGGGCCGCCTCAAACATTGAAGACGCGCGCAAGCTGGCCGAAGCGCAGCTTTCAAACGGCAAAGCGCTTGAAAAGTTCGAAACCATCTCGGCCGCCCACGGAGGCGACCTCAAGGCCCTGCCGAAGCCTTCGCGAGACGCGGTGGTGGAAGCTCCCTCCGATGGTTATGTGACCGCATTCCAGAACGAACAGGTCGGTCTCGCCTCGCTGCTCATCGGGGCCGGGAGAATCAAAGCCTCTGACGTCATCGACCCGGTCGCGGGCTTGAAGGTTCACGTCAAAATCGGGCACAAAGTCTCAAAAGGCCAGCCGTTGTTCACCTTGTATGGGAGCGCCCAAACGAAATTCGATGACGCCCGCGCGCGCCTGCTTCGCTCGGTGGAGCTTCGTCACGAGAAGCCGCAGTCCGCTCCGCTGATCGCCAAAATCTTATAGAATCTTGATTTTTGGGCGGCCTGCCGCCGTTTTATAACGTTCTTCTCAATTGAATTCCCCGGAGAAGCTGGTCTAGAGTGTTTGGGCGATGACGGTTCAAGAGAAACTGCAAGAAGCGGTGCTTTACATTCGTGGCCGCTGCGCCCTCCGGCCGCAGCTCGGGCTCGTATTGGGCTCAGGGCTCGGTGCGTTCGTCAAAGAAATCAAGACCGACATCAAGATACCTTACGACGAAATTCCCCACTTCGCGGGGACTGCCATCGAAGGCCACCAAGGTGTTTTACATCTCGGAACGGTCCAGGACATGCCCATCGCCGTACTCCAAGGGCGAGTCCATTATTACGAAGGTTATTCGATGGAAGAAGTCGTCTTTCCGACTCGCGTTCTGTCGATGCTCGGAATCAACACGCTCATGCTCACGAACGCCGCGGGTGGAATCAACCCGCAAATGAAACCCGGCGATTTCATGATCCTCTCGGACCACATTAATCTGATGGGCGCGAATCCGCTCATGGGCCCGAACCTAAAAAATCTCGGACCGCGCTTTCCCGACATGACCGAGGCGTATGACCGCAGCCTGGTTGAGCAGATGCGCCAAGTGATGACCGAAAAGAACATTCGCCACCATGTTGGCGTGTATTGCGGCGTCAGCGGACCAACATACGAGACGCCGGCCGAGATCAAATATCTTCGCATCATCGGCGGCGATGCCGTCGGCATGAGTACCGTGCCTGAAGCAATCGCGGCCAATCACCTGGGTCTCCGCGTAGGCGCCATCAGCTGCATCACCAACATGGCGTCGGGGCTCGCCCAACACAAGCTCTCACACGATGAAGTCACGCAAACCGCGAAAGCTGTCGAGTCGCAGTTTTGCACGTTTCTGGTCGAGCTGATCGGCCGCCTCAACAAAAAGGCCTAATTTTGAAACGGCTCATTCGCAACGGCATCATTGTGACCATGAACAAAAAGCGCGACGTGCTGACGGGCGACATTCTCATCGAGAACAACCGCATCAGCAAAGTCGCGCCGAAAATCGACGGCGTGACGGGCCCGGTTGAAATCACAGACGCAACCGATCAGTTCGTGATCCCAGGGCTCATTCAAGCGCACACCCATCTGGTGCAGACACTTTTGCGCGGAGAAGCCGACGACCTGCTTTTGCTCGCCTGGCTCAAAAAGAAGGTCTGGCCTTTCGAGGCCGCGCACGATGAAGCCTCCATTCAGGCGTCGGCCCGTTTTGGCATTCTCGAAATGCAGAAAAATGGCACGACCTCGATACTCGACATGGGCACCACCCGTCATACGGGTGCGCTGCTTGAAGCTGTCGAGAAGACGGGCATGCGCTACTGGGGCGGCAAATGTCTGATGGATCGCAAAGACGGGTCGGGCCCCCTATTTGAAAAAACAAAGCACGCGCTCAACGAAACGGAATCGCTCCTTTCGCATTGGAAAGGCC
>DASUEL010000509.1:0-7380 GCA_036275095.1 Bdellovibrionales bacterium | reverse complement strand
TAAAGACTTGGACACATCGATTATAACTATGTGAAATAACAAAAGAATAATTTTTGACGGCTTAACCGCTGCGAAAAATCTGTTAACATGTGAAGACCTTTATAGGCGCTTTACGGTCCGCCCGGTTGGTCCCCCGTTTTGCAATTGAGAGCGGCATCGGGGGCCTCGCATGAAAACTTGGATCGTTCTGTCAGTGATTCTGGTCAGCGCCTGTTCCAAGCGCCAGCCGCTCTATTTCAACGAACAAAGCGAAAGCTCGATCGCGTGCACGCCCGAGACGGTCGAAGTGGAGCCCAATAAGCTGCGCAGGCTGACCAAGCGGGAGTTCGCGCGCTCCCTACCCATATTATTCGGCTCGTCCATCGCGTCGGCGATTTCGGCTCAGCTTTCGATCGTTCCAGCCGAGCCGACAGACGTCGGTTTCGACACCCAAGACAACTCGGTAGAACTCATCCACGTCGAGTCCATGAACACCGTCGCGGAGTCGATCGCGAATCTCATTGTCGACCAGCAGCCTGCGTTTCTGTCGATCGGAACGTGTCTTGGGGGTACGCCGGCGACTCAGCGCCCGTGCTTTCAAAAATTCATTTCGGCGCTCGGCTACCGGCTCTTTCGAAAACCGGTCGATCAGGCGACTTTAGATCGTTACATGTCCGCCTATGACGCGCAGGCGGCGGAGGCGCGCGCGGATGTCGCGAAATTGCTCATCAGCGCGATGCTGCAGTCACCGCAATTTTATTATGTGTTGGAGCTCGACGGACAGGCGGTCGACGGATCCGAAGAGCTTCTCGCGCTCAGCGAGTTCGAGATCGCGACCCGGCTCGCTCTCGTCTACACGGGCGCGCTTCCCGACATAACTTTACTCGAGGAGGCGCGGCTCGGCCGGCTCGCAAGCGCCGAGCAGATCGAAGCGCAAGCCCGGCGCCTCTTGGAGTCGAGCCTCGGCCGAAGTCACATGCAAGACTACGTCGTGCAGTACTTGCGGCTCGACACGCTTCCGCGATTCTCCTACTCGCCCGAGTTTTTGAAGGGCATCAGAACGGACGCGCTCGACGTCGCCATGAAGAACGAGATTCTCTCGCTCATGGATCATCTCATTTTCGAGACCGATGCCGGATTCAAAGAGCTGATGACGACGAACGTGTCATTCGTCAAAGACCCGCAGCTCGCGGCAATCTACGGAATTTCAATGCCCGCGGAGCCGTCAGGAAGGACCGTGCTGGCCGATTCAAGCCGCAGAGGCCTTCTCACGCGAGCCGCGCTATTGGCCTCGGGTAATGATGCGACCAACCCGTTTCATCGGGGCAAGCTCGTGCTGTCTAATTTCTTTTGTTCTTCGGCAGGCCGACCCGATCCCGAAACGCTGCCCGACGCGTTTGCGACGACGCCTGACGAGGGCACGACGTCGACCCGTCACCGGCTCGAGACGCTGACGAGCTCGAATGTCTGTATGGCGTGCCATGCGCGCATCAACCCGCTCGGCTTTGCGCTCGAGGAGTTCGACAGCCTGGGACGCTATCGAACGAGCGAGACCTTGATCAATCAAAAGACAGGCGCCGAGACGGTCTTTCCGATCGACGCTCGTACGACTCTTACCCTGAACCAAAACGTGCACCAGATCAACGGTGCCGCCGGCCTGTCGCAAGTGCTGGCTGCCGGAACGATCGGTGCCGACTGTTTCGCCCGTAAGTGGTACAGATTCGCGCGCGGCACGAAAGAGCACGCGGGCCGCGAGGCCTGCACGATCGAGCGTTTGGCCAAAACATCCGTGAGCTCCGAAAAAGGTCTCAAGAAGATGTTGATCGAATTTTCACGGCTGCCGCAGTTCAGACTCAAATCGAATTCCGAGGGGGCAAAATGAAGTTCAATCCGATGACCCGGCGTCTGTTCCTGCAAGGCTTGGGCGGGGCCATGTTTCCAATTCCGTTTCTGCCGTCGCTGGCTCCCTCGCGTGCATGGGCGCAAACGGCCGCGACGCCGCCGAAATTGATTTGCCTTCATCTCAATTCGGGAACGACGGCCGACATGTGGTTTCCCTCGGCGGCCGAGGCCGACTTCACGACGCTGGCACCCGAGTACAAAGCGGCGAGACTTTCGGCGCTCGCGGCGAAGTACGGGCAGATTTCGCCGATCTTCAGCGACGCGCGCCTGAAGTCGGCCGCGAACCTCATTAACATTTACCGGGGCGTCGACGGGTCCGCTTTTTCGGGCCACACGAAGACGGGCAGCTTCACGGGCCACTGGACCGGCGATCGCACCGTCGACCTTTTGCCAATGAATGCTTCCATCGATTATCTCGTCTCGCGATCGGCGAAAATATATCCGGCGGCGCCGGCCTTTCGCCATTTGAACTTAGGAGTCATGAACAGCCCCGACGACTGGAACGGGCCCTCCGCCACGTTTTCGAACACCGGAGGGGTCATCGGCGCCGTGCCCGCGATCGTCAGCGTAATTTCGGCATTCGACTACGTCTTCAAAGACTTCGCTGGAGCCGCGGGCGCCGAGGGTGCCGCGGCCCTTGCAAAATTGCAGGCGCGCCGCAAAAGCGTTCTGGACTTGGTTTTCGGCGAATACAAGTCGGTCTTGCAGTCGCCGAGGCTGTCGGCGAACGAGAAGCAGCAGCTCAATATTCACGTCGAGAAATTCCGCGAGCTCGAGCAAAAAGTTGCGGCCGTTCGGCCTGTGGCCTGCGTGCCGCCCGCAAAACCGACCACCTCGATGTTTTACAACTGGCCCGCGCGTGTGTTGGTGGGTGACCATCGCGATCCGCGGGACATCTCGCTCGCGCTCGACTTGATGGTCGACATTCTTGCGACGGCCATCACCTGCGGATTGAACAATGTCGCGACTCTGATGATCGAGGCTTCGAATCATGATTTGGGCCACCTGACCGGAGTGCCATACGACAACCATCAGGCGAGCCATGGAAAAGACAAGAGCACTGAAACCGGCGCGTTGGCACGGGAGCAAATTCGCATCGTTCAAAGTTTTTATATGTCCAAGGTCGCCCGGCTCGTCGAAAAACTCAGCGCGGTCGACGGCGCCACGGGGAGAAGGTTCATCGACGATACGCTGATCGTCGGTACCAATGAAATGGGAGTGTGGAATCACCGAACATGGTCGGTTCCGTGCTTCACCATCTCCGGTCTGCCGCAGGTGAATTCAGGCTGGTACGTGGACTATCGCACGAAGAATTCGATTCCGACGCTTTTCGTTTCCGATGAAACGGATACGGGCGCTGAGTTCTTCGGGCGCGATTACAACAGCTTTCTCATCGGCGCGATGCGAGCGATGGGGCTAGGTCCGGAGGATTGGGAAACCGGCGGTGTCGCGGGCTTCGGCTCTTACCAGTTTTTGAAAACGACGTGGTACTCGGAGACCGACCGAACCCGCGGAATCATCACACCGGGCCGCCGGGCGGCGCTTCCGTTCATGCTGAAGGCGTGAAGCGCCTTCAGCCGATTTCGAAGAAGTCGAGCGAATAACAATAGACGCCCTCCTCGGGGGAGTCGCGCACGATCGACCGCACGGAGCTTACGGCCGCAAGCAGCGCCTCGCGGATTTTCTCCGCATCTTCACGGGCGATTCCGACGAGCGAGGAGTAATGGAGATCGTGGGTCTTGGGCTCGTCGATCGCGTCGAGTGCCTTGAGCCGCCAGTTTTGATGGTGCTTTTTGATCATGGGCGATTTGGCGGGAAGGTGCAGCTGTTTCTCGGTTCGCTCCCAGAAGCTACCGGCGCGCCTGATGAGCCCCATTTGCGAAAGGTCTTCGAGCACTTCCGAGAGGCGCGCGGGCGCGAGTTTCGTCACGGCGGCGAGCTTGTCGAGCGAGCGCATGTCGGAGATCGCCAGCAGCACGTGCACGGCCGCGTGATGCCACGAGCTGTAGTACTTGAGCTGGTTTTCTAGCGAGAGCTGCGAGGTCTTTCCGATCCGGTTCACGATTTGGCGCCGCTTCTCCGCGAATCGCTCGAGCTTTTCCTCGAAGTATTTACGAAGCTCGATCGTGCCGGTTCGCTCGGCCGATACGAGCGTCAGAAAAAACTCGGTTTCGTCGGGCGAGAGACCCAGAAGCCCCGCGATTTTATACGCCTGCTCCAAACTGAAGTCGGTTTTGCCCGCCAGAACCTGCGACACGAACGAGGTGTGACAGCCGGCCGCCTGCGCAAGCCTCGCGCCCCAGCCGCGGCCGCCATTCGGCTGGACTTCGATAAATGCCTTCAGATACGCGCGATAGCTTCGAAACTCGAATAGGTTCATCACTTCATTTTCGGAGTTGTTTAGTAAAACTCAATGAACTCGTTGATTATTGAATAATAAGATCTGTTTTTTAACGCGTGGAGCCATTATTCTTCACGGACCCCTAACCCCTTAAACGGAGGAGCAAAATGAAGATCCTATTTCTTATCGCCGCGTTGGCCGTGTTGACGAGCCCTGTAGCGCAGGCCAATGACCTGACCGCCTCAGACAAAGTCCTGGTTCAGTGCCGCGCCCGCATCAGCGGGACTCAACAAATCACGAAAAGCGAAGTCATCCCGCTCAAGATTCAGCCGTCGGTTCGAACGACGGAGGTGTTTTCGGGCGAGGGCACGCTCGCGGGTCTCACGATCCGGGCCACCTACGAGACGCACGTACTCGGAAAGGTTCAGCTGGGCGTTTCGGCGATCGACGCCGATGGAACCGTGTTGGCCGGCGCGATGAGCTTCACCACCGTTCCGCGCGGGAGCCAATCTTCGGCACCGTTGTCAGTCGCGTTCCAGCTTGCGGGCGAGAACGCTCGTTTAACCGTGTTCCAATGTCAAATTAAGGTACGGTAATTGCTGTCAAAGAAGGACGTCATGAAGAACCTAGCCGCGATCGTTCAAACATTGCTGGTCCTGTGCATGCTCACGGCGGGGCCGGTGGCTTGCCAAAAACAAGCTCCGCAGGGGGGAGCCGGGGATACGTCCGCCCCGGCCGATCGCGGGCCTCGCGCGCCGACGCCGGCCGCGCAAGGGACCGAAACCAGCGGCGGCGGCTCGTTCCTCGAAGCCATGTTTCGCGAAACGGCGAAACGCGCACTTCAAGAAATGCTTCTGCGCTACCAGGCGCACCCGAAGACGCAAGAGTACTTCGAAACGCTTCGACCGTTGATCGAAAACGAGCAGCTCGTCAAGATCGCGATTTCCAAAACTCCGCTGAAGCATGCTCAAAAAGGCGAGGTCGACGCGCTCAACTTTCCGGAGACGAAAGAAATTCATTTGTACGAAAAGGTCTGGGCCGATCGCTTCACGAAAAACGAAGACGTTCGCGTGCTTGTCCTGCATGAATACTTCGGGCTCGCGAAGATCGACGACACCGATTTCAAACTTTCGCTTTTGTTTTTTCCGGCCACCGGGTACGCGCCCGACTACGCCTCGACGCACGTCGATTGCGACGTGAATGCCTGGGGCCTCGAGGTGAATCCCGGTTTGCAGTATCCCATTACGTGGAAGACGCTCCCCGAAAACTTCGGGGTCGGCGCGCTCAAGGAGCGCGTGACGCGGCAGAGCCGCGAGAAGACGGCCGAGCTCGTGATTCCGTTTCCGCGCTCCGAAAACCCGAGCTACGTTCTGGCCGTCGCGGTGAAGTTACTCGAGGCCGACAATTCGCCGGTACCGGTTCTGTTTAGAAAAAACGCGAAAACGGCGATTCTGACTTATTCGGCCCGAATGTTTGTCCGTGAGAACGGCCGCCCGGCGCTGATCGGGACGAGCCACGGGCAACAAACGCGCTCGAAGATCGTCATGGCCGAGATGCCGAACCTGCAGATCGAAAAGCTCATCGAAGGCGAAGGGCTTCCGCGCAATGGCAATACCGATCCCTATGAATCCTGGTATACGCTACGTGACGGACTTGCCGAAAAATATGGCGAAGCGAACTTATATGAAGTGCTTCTCGAGCGGCTGAAAGGGTTTCCGCGCGAGATTCCCATTTCAGTTACGGTCGATTGCGAAGTCGGGTCACTGGAGGAGCTCCGGCGCGATAAATATTCGCGCCGCGTGCTTCATCGCTATCCAAAAGGCCGCTTCGGCCAATAGACTCAAATATCTTATCGGGGGTTATATGAAGACGTTTCTGACGATCTCACTTTTTTCTATCGCGTTCTCGCTCGGCGCCGGCGCGCAGGCCTACCACGGCAGCTGCGAAGACGCGCTCTCGGGCACCTGCACGGATCTGATCGGCTCGCTCTACGCGGACCCGCAGGCCCGCAAAGAGTTCTGCGACAAGGCTCACTCGGGCGCCGGAGCCCTGAAGACCGTGACCTGCAAAAAACGTTATCCCGGCTGCCGCACGGACGCGAAGACCGATATCGAGCGCGTGCTGTACGTCGTTCCGCGCCTCCAGCCCTTTCTCGTCGAGGAGTGCAAGAACATCGGCGGCGTCATGGACCCTAAGACCCCGGTCAAGCACGTCACATCGGTTCAAAACCTCACGGGCCGGGTCTCGAACTTTTCGCCCTTCGCCGCCAAAGACTTGAAGGTGCGCGTGGGGTACAGCCGCTGCACGAGCACCTATAACTCCTACTGCAACAAAGAAGAGTGGGCGAGCGCGGCCGTTCCGGCCGACGACAAAGGCGAGTTTCGCTTTTCGAAAGTCGGCTGGGGCGGCTTGCGCAAAGTGTATCAGTGGAAGGTCGATGTGATTCCTCCGGCCGGCGAGAAAGCTTACAGCTATGAGATTCCCGACCTACAGACCGAAGACGAGCTTCGGGCGCACGCGAAGGCGGTCTCGCTCTTTCACTCACCCAAAATCGTCATCAAATTCGTCGACCGGAACGGGCGCTTATTGAGCGACCAAGAGGTCAAGGACCGGCGGATTCGCGTCAGCTACACGTGCTCGAGCGAATCGTTCAGCGACGCGAGCTGCGTTTTGTTCTACCTGCTGACGATCATGGTGCAAAAAAACGCGGCCGAATACGCGGGCCGCCCTTACACGTGGCCGGGCACTTCGGCCCTTGCAATGAATGCAACCGCCACCTACACCCACGACGGAGTCAAGAAGGCTTCCAAAACGAAAGTCTCTCTCACGACCAAGCAATTTCCGCTCGAAGTGCAGTTCGCGCTCGAGTGATTCAACCGGCCGCGGTCGAGGCTCGCGACCTACGGCTGACAAAGTCATCGGCTGGGAGTGAACTCTCAGCGAGCGCGCGTCTTTTTGTGCCGCCGGCCCCATTTGCGAACTTTCGGCAGCGTCGCGAAGAGGCCCGCGAGCAGCCACTTACGTGGAACGAAACGCCTCAAATAATAAAAGATCTGGGCGTCGAGGGTGGCGGGAATCCACAACGGGGGACTTTTTCGCTTGATGACCTTGAGCACCCGGCGCGCGACATCGGCGGGTGAGGTGAGGCTCAGGCCCAT
>DASUEL010000508.1:0-3232 GCA_036275095.1 Bdellovibrionales bacterium | reverse complement strand
GAAGGCAATTTCTGAGATGCCCCCGAGTTTTTGACAAAGCAGGCTTTTGCCGGCCCCCTTAGGACCAATGAATAAGTAAACCGTCTTCTTGGCCATTCTCTCTATTATCGTTTGGGTGGGCCGCGACTGAAAGACCCGGCGCATTGTTTGCAGCTATTCCGCGCGGGCCAGCGCCGACTCAACCGCGTTTTACCGAGTGTGAAATCGGGCCGTGATACGTCGCCGCGGCTGTAAATCTTTTGTGAGGGAGTAACTCGTGAAGAAATTCCTGTGCGTCTCATTCGCGATCCTTGTCACCGCCTGCGGTGGCGGGGGCGGAACTGGCGATAGAAATGTCGGCCTACCGGTTGACTCGACCGAAGAGGCAATGCCGAAGGCACGTGAGTTCGTTCAGCAGGTAGAGGGCAAGCGCTTCAAACTGACCAAATACAAGAGCATTTGGCTCAGCAAAGGCGAAGTCAAGTCCACACAGGAGATGACGGCCGAGCAGTACGCCGAGCGCGCTCTCTGCCAGCGACAAGCTGCCGGAAAATCCGAGAAGATCCCGTGCGACCATGTCATGGGGTTTACCATCAACGACGAGAAAAATGCGACGGTGGTGACACAGCAGTCGGCCGCAGTCGAAATGCGCACTCGCTATACCTTGAACAAAGACAAAGAGCTGGAGCTGCAGCTCATTGAGGTCGGCCCGAAAGACGGCGTGCTAACCGTGAACTATCGTATGAAAGGCCGGGTCTCGCTCAGCGAAGCGGTCCTGACACTCGTTGAAGAAAAGCAGCTCCATGGCGAAAACGGCGAGCCGCTGCCGGAGGAACTCTTTCGCTCGAGCTACGCTTTCGAAGCTCAAAAATGATTCAAAACGCTACGGCGCGAAGTTCTTTTCGATCGCGTTCTTGACCTCAAAGTACGCGGGCCGCTTGGAGCCGTCGGCGCGCGTGAGCCCCATGTGATAAGGCGCATCGGGCCGCGGGTCGTCCGTCATTTCGAAAATGAATGCGAGATCGATCCACGGCGTGCGGGCCAGAACGCGAAGATTCTCGACGAGCCAGCGCGCCTGATTCTCCTCGGTGCTGCCGTCGATGTTTTGCCCGAACTCGGTGATCCAGACGCGCTTGCCCCAAAGGCCCGCGTTTTCCATCCATTGTTTCAAGCCGTTTTTGTAGAGCACGCCCGCGAAGTAAAATCCGGTGAGCCGCTGGTCGAGATCGCCCTCGGCGTAGACGTGATGGGTGAGGATGTCGATGCAAGAGTCGGCACCGCGGTTTTTGATCGCCTTCAAGAAGACGCCGACGTCGATCGTCGGCTTATAGAGGTGCGCGAGATCCGGCGCGCCGATCTTGAGACCTGAATCGATCTGCCGAATGATCTCGCATGCGGGCTTCAGGATGACATCGGCGTACTGCTCGGCTGAGCCGGTCCAAAACTGCTCGAGGTTGGGCTCATTCCAGATGCCGAAATGACGGACGCGGTCTTTGTAGCGGCCGACCGCGACACGAACGAAGTTCTTCCATTTTTCGGCGTCGGGAACGCCGCTTTCTTTGCCGTTCGGGCTGTGCCACGCCGGGGTATACCCGATATTCGCGAAAACTTTCAGGCCCTTCGCCTGCGCGTTCGCGATCGCGAGGTCGAACGGCGCGAAATCCCACACACCTTCTTTGGGCTCCATGATCGACCAGTTCATGTCGATGCGCACCCATTTCGCGCCCATGTCGGCCATCAAATGAACGAGCGGAGTCGAATCTAGGTGAATGTTGACTCCGGTTACGAGATGCGGCTTCGGCGAAGGCGTGGGTTGCGGAGTCTGAGCCGGAGTGGGAGACGGCGCGCCCGTCGGCGCTGGCGTACTTTGAGGGCCCGAGCCGCCCCCTGGGGCCTTCGTGTCGCCCGAGTCACTCAAACATCCGCCGAGAAGAAACGCCGTCAAAGAGAACAGAAAGAGAGTCTTCATGCCCAAATTCTCATTCAACTCGACGATCGAATGGTATCAATTTCGCCCGGCCTAGACTGGACTCAAGGCCTGGTGAGGTCAGCGCGGCCTCTAATTAAAGAAACGATGAAGCCTGAGCTCGAGCGTCGGGCTGACTCCGACCGTCATCCATTCAACGATGCCGTCTTCGCGCACCAATAGAATCGTCGGCGTGCCGGCGACTTGATATTCACGCCCAGCCCGCCCGCCCGGATCGAGCGCGGCCCGAAAGAGGTAACCGTGCTCTTTCATATGGGCTTCGACGGTCGCCTTGGCTTCGCCGATGGAAATCGCCAGGACCGAATCTGGCGCGAGCGCGCCGTTTTTGACCAGGCGGTTGATACGCGCCAGCTCCACGCCGCAGGGGCCACACCACGTCGCCCAAAACACCAGCACATGTTTCTTCTGCAGTGGAATCGTCAGGCGCTCGCCTTCGAGCGAAGTGACCTCAGCCGGTGGGGCCAGCTCGCCTTGCCGTTTGTGAGCCTCGAGAATCCCCGGAACGCGCTGAACGATCAAATAGAGAATGACCGCGAAAAACAAAATATTCGTAAGGTACTTCAGAGTGGTCTTGGACATCATCCAAGTTCTAGCCGAGTCTTCCCCCGAGGGCAAAGACCCTTGCCATTATTTGACCGATCCAAATACACTTGAAGCCCATGAATACCCAAACGTGCCCGTGCGGATCGAATCGTACCTTAGAAGCGTGTTGCGGGCCTCTACTTGCCGGCGAGGCGAAACCTGAGTCGGCTGAAGCGCTGATGCGCTCGCGTTATACCGCCTACACTCGCGGCGATGTCGATTATATCCGGCGCACGCTGGCGCCCGAGATGCACTCACACTTCGATGAAGACTCGGTTCGCGAGTGGGCGGAGCAGGCCGAATGGAAGGGCCTACAAATTCTCTCGACCGAACAGGGCGGCCCGCATGATACCAAGGGTGTCGTTCGCTTTATCGCGACCTACAACCTCGGCGGCGGCCTCTTCGAGCACCACGAGACGTCGCGTTTTCGTAAAGACGGCTCGGGCCAATGGCTCTTCGTCGACGGAGAGGGCGAGCAGAAAAAAATCGTGACTCAACACGTGCGCCAAGCCCCTAAGATCGGGCGCAACGACCCGTGCCCCTGCGGCAGCGGCAAGAAGTTCAAGAAGTGCTGCGAGCTGACGGCGTGAGCGCGATCAATAATCTTTCTCGGCGCCCATTACGAGGCCCTCGATGTTGTGTTTTTGCGTGATCGGCTCGGGCTTATCGACCACCCGGCAAACG
>DASUEL010000507.1:0-3292 GCA_036275095.1 Bdellovibrionales bacterium | reverse complement strand
TGGTTCTCGTTGGCCGCCTTCTCGCGCTTGCTCTTATCGAGCAGCAGCTCCCGGGTGTCGCGCATTGCGCTTTCTGAGTGCTGATCGAGCTCCTGCGCGCCGGCCTGAGCTGTGCAGAGTGCGAGGAGAAGGGCTGCGATTACCGTCTTCATGGCGGCTCCTTTGGATGGATCACTCTATTCTACGATAGGAGTTCGGCGGATCCGCTGATTTTAAGGAGTCTTGTTTCAACTTGAGACGGGCAGGGCGGGTGGGACCGGGGAGCCCAAAAAAAGAAAAGGCCCTCCGTGGGGAGAGCCTTTCATTGACTGGACGCGCTCTGAAGAAACTAGTTCTTCAGGTAGCGGGCGCAGACGACCTGGCGGCGGATGATCTCGCCATCACGCTTGGTCAGCGTCAGGCTGCCACCGAGGGCTTGGCCGACAGCAACCGGTTGCGCGAAGTTATGAGCTACGCGGAGACCGATCGTCGCGAGGTAGCCGAGCTTCGTGCCGCTGATGAGCTCGCCAGCGCCTGATGAATCGGCGAAGCGGAGGTCGACTTTCGCGGTGTAGCGGGCGCCTTCGTTCGAGAGTACGCCGTTGACGTCTTGGAAACGGGCGATCGTCTTGCGGCCGGCTTGAACGGCGGGATCAGAGATCACCATAACGGCGGCGTTGCGCGTGCCCAGTGAAGGCTGGGTGTGGTGATAGACTTTTACGTTCAGGTCACGCTCGAGGGTCTCGCATACGAAACCGTCAGCTTGAGCGGCGACTGATCCGAAAACCATCAACATTGCAACTACGAGTTTCATTTTCCTTCTCCTTGCCTCTTTCGAGGATCTCACTCAGGCGCGAGTCGCGATGATCGTCGCGTAGGATTTTCGCGGCCTGATTCAAGTTCGCTTGGAACAAACGCAACCTACTGGCGAAGTAAAAATTTGTAAAATACATAATAGGCAAGTTATTATGCATTTGATACATAACGTGAATGGACCTGTTTCAGGACCTTTCATGGGAGCTCTCGGTACTCGCCCGGTCGGTGGCGTACAAGAACCTTTCGGGGGCGTCGGCCCAGGTCGGGCTCAGCCAGCCGCAGCTCTCGCGCATCGTCTCCCGGCTCGAGGGAGCTCTGGGCGTGGTGCTCCTTGATCGAACCGTGAGGCGAAACTCGGGGTGGACGCCCACGGCCCACCGCCTGGCGGAGCTGTTCGTTCGGGCCTCGCGGCACCTCCAGTCGGATCTTCAAAAGGTGCTCGAGGGCACACGGCTCCGGGAGGTCCGTATTGGCGCGCTCGAAGGCCTCATGCCGGCCGCGATGTCGTTCGCCCAGCACGTCTTCGATGCGGGCGGTGCGGAGCTCGTGGAGCTCGACATCTTCGATTTGAACGTGCTCGAAGAGTCGTTCCAGAAAGAAAGCCTCGATTTCATCTTCACCATTCGGGAACCCGGCCGGAGAAAGCATACGTATGTGCGCACCCTGGGCGTTCAGACGATGAACACGATCGATAAGGGGCGGGAGTTTACCGTGGTGAGCCCGTTCGAATTCAGCAGCCGCCTCAAGCAGAAGGCGAAGGGCAAAGTGCTGATTTCAAACTCGCTCGAGATTCGAAAGCAGTGGCTGGCCAAACACGGCGGAAGAGGCGCGATCCCATCGGGGATTCTTCCGGGACGGCAGTTGCGCAAAGACGAAAACGAAGTGCTTTTGATCGGAAGCGAACAGCTCACGCCGGGGTTTTGGGAGACCGTTCGAGGCTTCAAATTTTGACGGTATCCTCCAGCAAATTCGACGCTCGAAATCTTGTCATCAAAAAAAGTCAGAAAATCCGCCGTCCCCGCTTATTTTAGGCCTCAAATCCGGGGTTTAGGCGCGGCCGCGTCACAAACAAATCTTAATATAGATTGGTTTGGACTTGGAAGATTCCCCCTAGCTAAAACGTGGTCGGCGGCATGGCCGCGAGGGGGGATTATGAAGGGTTGGCATCTCGGATGGATTACAGCGTGTGCGGTCTTCGTTGCGGCACAGATTTCGCCGCAGGCGGGGCAGGCGCAAAACATCGACCGCGACGGACGCGGACCGATCAAGATCATGGCATATAACGTAGAGAACCTCTTCGACGCCGAACATGACCGCGGCAAGAAGGACTTCGAATTTCTCCCGACGAACCATCCGCAAAAGGCCAACTGCGAGACCGTCAAATACAAGAATGCATGCTTCAAGCTCGATTGGACTCAAGCGAAGATCGATCTGAAGCTCGTTCAGATCGCCAAGATCGTGAACGCCCAGGGCACCTTGCCCGATGTGCTGGTCCTCGAAGAGGTCGAAAACGAGCGCGTGGTTTCGCGCTTGGGTTCGATTCTCGGGTATCAGTACGTCGTCATGACCAACAGCCCTGACGAGCGCGGAATCGACGTGGCGATCCTATATCGCGAAGACAAAATGCGTTTCATCAATCAGATGCAGGCGCGTGTGAACTTGAAGTTCCCGACGCGTGACCTGCTCGTCGCCAATTTTCAAATGCCAAACGGTGAAGTCCTCGGCGTTTACGCCAACCATTGGCCGTCGCAGCTCACTCCTGACAGCACGGTTCGCCTCGTCGTCGCGCAACAGGTGCGCGCGTTCGTCGATTCGGTCGGAGCCAAGTTCGGCGACAAATATCATGTCGTGTTGACCGGTGATTTCAATACGATTCCCGGCGATCGCCCTCATCCTTTCAAAGAAGTAATTCAGCACAAGAGCTGGACCCGCCGATTCGCGAACGTGCGCGAGCTTTACGAGCAGGGCGGCGGCAAAGACCTGCCTCCGGGCACGTACTATTTCGCCCGCGATAAGGTCTGGAACGAGTTCGATATCTTCTTCGCGAGCGGAAATCTCTACGACGGCACGGGCCTCGACGTCATGGTCGACAGCTTCAAGATGGTGGCGCCGGAGTGGGCGACCAAGATCGTTTCATTGATGGATGAGCTGCCGTCGACGATGCAGGAGCTAGTGGCGGGCCGCGCGGTTCGAGTGCCGAAGGGCTACGACCATCACGCGACGAGCGAAAAGGATGCCGGCTACTCCGACCATTTCGGCATCGTGGTTCGAATCAAGACCGGTAAGTGATTCAGAAGGGGAACATCGCGCCGAGGCGGACCGCGATCCAGCCGGTCTTGACCTCGGTTTGCGGCATGAACAAGGCGTAGTCCACCTGGATCGGCATGTACCATTTTCCGAACTTGATGTCCGAGCCCAATCCCAAGTAGATGATGTTCGCGGTCGTGATCGAGTCGGCCGCGAGAATGTTCGTACTTTTCGAGAGCGGGACGGCAAA
>DASUEL010000506.1:0-3407 GCA_036275095.1 Bdellovibrionales bacterium | reverse complement strand
AGGGCCCGGCTTTCGTGGCATAACCGCTGCACTTCCCACGGTTTGTTGGAATCGCGTTGAATTGGAGCGCCTATGGCCGTCTCGCCTCTCTTAAATCTATTCGTTATGACTTGGGCCGCGGCTCTTTTGTTCACGTCTTCCGCGGCCTTGGCGCAATTTCAAAACATTTCCGAAGGCAAGCCGCGGAGCTCGTTTGAATTTACGTTTGCAGGGGCGAGCGCGATGACACTTGTGTTTTATCCCGAGCACGGCGTTTACATGAAACGCTCGCTGCTTCCGAACAAACAGCTCGTTCCCGGAAAGGTTCGCGTCGCGCCCTCAAACGATTTGACCTACGGAAATGTCGAGACCGTGGGGCCTCAATCGTACGCTTACTCGGGACATCAGTCCGCCGAGCGTGCCGTCAATCTCCTTCAGGTCGTCGTCCAAGTCGACGAGCGTCTGTACCTATTCACATATTCCGGGCTCGTGCACGCGTTACCCGTGGATGCAAAATACGAAAAGATCGGAAACTCGCCGGCCTACAAATTCAATTCTTCGTTTCTTCATGCCGACGGCGGCCGGGTGACGCTGCTGGCGATGCGCTATGCGAACGACCCATCTGTGGCGGACTACTACGTCGTGAACATGGACGGACACACCAAGCTGATCGGCCAAGCGCCCTTCACTGCCGAGAACTTGAAGATGACCCACAGGTATATTGCCGGTTCAAGTGGCGGATATGGTTTCATAGAGCTCGAGGGCCTGAATAAAACCGTTCAGATCGACAATTACGGCCGATTTGGTGAGTTTTTGTCGCGTGAAGAGCGCGCCCGCGAATTTCTGGCAAACGGCAACATGGCCGAATCGGCGCAAGTCAGAATAACAGAGAGAAGCTGGACCCGTACGCCTGATCAATTTCAATACATAGCTTTGAGTGAATACGCCGGTGGAGGAGAGTTTCGGCCTAATGAGGCCGTTAAGTCTGTCGAACGCGGCGGATCTCGGAATTCGATCGGTGGAAGCCCTGAGCGTCAGGCATCCGCCGGGCCCGCTCCGAGTGCGGCGCGCGGTGCGGTCGTGTACGAGTTCCCGATGGAAGCATTCGAGCCGATTCGCCTCGCGCTGGCTTCACCCGAAGCTGGAAGTGTGGTCGTCACTGGTGAGGCCGGCTCCGGAAAGTCGGAGCTCGTGCGAGCGTTCGTTCGAAAAGTCAAAGAGGGCGCGTTCCATGAGATTCCGAAGAACACGGTTTTCGAGTACTTGGATGTGGCAACGTTCAGTGCCGGAACCGCGAATCGCGGCGAATTCGAGACCAAGGTCAAAGAATTGATCGCCCGAATCACGGGTGAAAACCGCATATTGATTATTGACGAAATCCATACACTGCGCGGAGCCGGTACTCACGGCGGTAGCAACGTTGATTTTTTCGAAATGTTGAAAACCCGGCTCGCCGATGGCGGCGTCCGCGTCATCGGTACGACCACGCATGATGAATACAAAAAGTACTTCAAGACCGATCAGGCACTCGAGCGCCGGATGCCTGAGGTAAATCGGGAGCCGATTCCTCGGGGCGAATTCGCGAGCGCCTTGAAAAAATGGTCTACCGCTCGCGGCCTGCCCGTGCTGAGCCCATCTGTTTATGAAGCCATCATCGGCCATGCCATCGAGTTTGACCCGGCCGGCATCGATTTCATGAAAGTGATACGGCTCCTGCGCGCGACGTACGCACATTTGACGGTTTACCCGAAGCCAGCCAATGAAGTCTCGGCCGCCGACATTACAGCCATTGCCGTCAAACTCTACGGCCTGAAGCCCTGGCAGTTCTCGCCTGAAATGTGGCTGCGCAAGCTCGAAGAGATGAAGCGCTCGCTCGAGCGAGAGCTCGTTGGTCTTGATGGCCTCAAGCGCGAGGCCTACAACGATCAGCTGATCGCGGTGACTCGCGCGAGCGACGGCTCGATGCCACGGGGCCGCCGGCTTCTCGCCGGACCGAAGGGCCTTGGCAAGACCTACTTCGTCGAGAAGCTCGCCGAGAGCATGGAAGTTCCATACGCGCGAATCAACATGGCCGAATACGGGCCGACGGGCAAATCCTCCGAATCTTTATTAAGAGAGATCGGCCAAGCGATTCAGAAGAGTCCCTACAGCCTCATTTTCTTTGATGAAATCGAGAAGGCGCATATCTCGGCGCAAAACGTGCTTTTGCGCGTGCTCGACAGCAACTCGATCGTCGTGCCCGTCGAATCCGGCGTTCCTGGATCGCTCCAGACGGCGAGTGTTCGGTTCAGCACCGCGCGCGCGACCGTGTACCTTGCCACGAACGCGGGCCAAGACTACATTCGCGGCGGCGGTCGTGACCGCGCCGGCCTCGCGAAAGCCATGGAGGCCGACGGATTGTCGGAGTTCTTGATAAATCGCGCGGCCGAAATTCATATTTTCGAGGCCCCCCAGACCGCGGCCGAGGTCAGACAAGTTCTCCGTCAGCGAGTCGAGACGTATCTCAAGCAGCAAGAGGCCGAGCGGGGCTACAAGTTCGTTATGCCGGACCTGAAACTGTTTTTGGACAAACTCACGGCAAACTACTTTGAAAGCGTTCGCGCTGACGGTTACCGCGAAGTTCTGGCGGCTCTCGACCGAACCGTGAGCCTCGCCGTCGCGAAGTGGGTTCAAGACTCGGTCTCTGGAAACGCGTTCGCTTCGGCCGGTGGCGGAGGCGGCGGCGGTGGTGGCCGTAGCTGCAAATCAGCCGCGGCTCCGCGAATTGCCCGCATACGGTCTGGCCCGATCCCTGCTCCCGCCGTGGCTCCGCAAAGCGCGCCGGCCTCACCGAACGGCGCCAAGAGCGCGCCTCGAAGGCGGATCGGCTTTTAATCGCGCTCGCAATGGTCCGCGGCTTCGGGCCGCGCAAGTGGCACGGCCCCGAAACGCGGAAGCTTCGTACGAGAACGGCCGCGGTTTTCAATATTCACGATTCCTTCAGAGCCAATGCCCGAGCCGATTTTATGAGCGCCGCGTCCTGAACGGCCTTTTTGTTTTGCAGATACGCCACGGATTGTTATGTTTTTTTGATGCAAAACAAGAAAGCCAAAAAACAGCGTTGGAGCCTTGAAAAAACCTTTCTCGTGGCGTGTGCCGCCATCTTGGCCGTAATGGTCGTCAGCGCCTGGGGCTCGGTCGCCCTGTTGCGCAGTACGATCGCGTCGTACGGCGAAAACGTCGATAAAGACGTCAACGCGCTGATCGAAATCGAGCGTATCCGCAACATGGGCGAAACGAAAACCGCCGGTGCTCGTGCGTGGTTTCTGCTCGGCTCAAAGGCGATTTTCGACGAACAAGCCCAGCTCAAAAAAGATTACGAAGCGGCGCTGGCCGGGTTTGAAAAGCGGCTTCCGCTGCCCCAAGTTCCGGAGATCATCAAAAAGCTC
>DASUEL010000505.1:0-3431 GCA_036275095.1 Bdellovibrionales bacterium | reverse complement strand
TAATCACCGGCAGATCCACGCGAGAATTTCCCTCGTATGCATCCCAAACTCGTACGAACAGGCGGTTTGTTCCCTGCTGAAGCTCACCGCGGCGTTTCGGCTGCCCGAAAAATGGATCGCGGTACTCATGTTCGATACTGAACGCGAACTCGGCGCGAGAGTTGACCGTCGCGGTCTTCAGCACGCGCTCACCGCTATCGTACAGCATGATGAGCTCCACTTTGATGCGCGCCTTGCCTTCGCTCGGATCCACATCGGCGTCAGAAACGACTCCGTTGATGGTCACGGGCCAGTAGAACCCACGGCCGAAAAGCTTTTTCTTCTTAGGAGGAGTGATGGAGCTCCCGTGCTTGTAGTCGCCCTCGGGCTCGTGAAGATACGAGGGGTCTTTGACCAAGATGTCTTTCTGTGAAAGCAGCTCGCCGCGGCCGGTGCGGATCTCAACCAAGTAAGAAAGCTTCGCCATCGGGTCGCGTGCGAACGTACAGGCGGTAGCCAAGCTGCGCGTGGCATAGAAGCGCTCATTTTTGCAGAGCAGATTTCCGTTCTCGTGATTGTAGATACGAACGTCGCTTCCGACAGCCTCGCTACACGCGACGAGCAGCCCGGCGCGCGAACGCGACTCGCTGCTCACCCGCACTTCCGATCGACAACGGAGAGGCTCCGGAGTCGGAGTCACGACGCGACGGCAATCAGGCAGCTCGACACTTTCGTTGTCGTAGATCCATACGCTTTCGAGGAAAGCGGCGCCGAAGTCGCGATGATCGCACGGTATGACCCGCACGAACGAATGCGTCTTGCGCCTGTTTCCATTCAGATCGGTGCGATACGTGCGAAGCTCGAGAATGTTTCCGCCAATCAGAATCTTCTGCGAAAGCTGCATCGAGAAGGTGCACGCGTGTATGCCCCAGCTCGTGCGCCCCGAATTCGACATGTACCAGCCCGAATCGCCCGTCAGCGAATCGCTCACGCGAATGCGGTACGTATCGGAATCGCAGAGATCGCGGCCCTGAACGACCAGCTCCGGCTCGCCGTTTACGATGTTGTTACGCAAATAGAATTTCGCGGAAGGCGCGGCCTGCGCGTCTATGCTTACCATCAACGTGAGCGCCAGCAGTAACTTCATCATTTCTCGTTCTCCTAGAATCTGAAAAATCGAATGGAACGAACATAGATGAACCGCAGTGGTTTAATCACCGAAAATTCAAAATGTGAATGGAAATGCAAAAACCTGCCGGGGCGAGCCGAATCGCACGCAATGTAAAGCCACCTGGATTAGCGGCGCCCAAAATCCAGCAGATCGCTCAAATACTCGCCGACCCGGTCCCGAATGGCGGGATCGGTTAGGATGAGGCCGGCCGTGTTCGTCGTGGTGTAACTTGTGGTGCCCCGCATACTTTCAAAAAATTCGTTAATGGCCTCGATGTGAAAAGTCTCGCCCAGCATCTTTGCCATACGAAGCTTTCCACTTAGAGGCATAACACCGTACTTGATTTGATTCTCAGTCAGAAACTCACGCCAGAATCGCTGCGCGATATGAGTTCCTTCTCGAGCGTGGATCAACAATACCGGAACTTCCTGGCGCCCGTCTCGGATAGTTCCGACAGTCAGCCGGTCTATATCAGAGCGCTTGATGAGCCAACTTTGCTCGGTGTCGACTTTGTTGCGAGATGCTTTCGAAGAAGCCTGCATTTTGATGAACAAATACTCTCCGCCGGAGTCGAGCTTAAACTCGCTGTACCAGCGATGAGTCCCCTTGAACAGAAACATCATCTGGCTCAAAACCAGCTCTCGTGCGGCAGCCATTGCATCCGAATTCCGCGCGGCTGCGCGGCCGCACGAACTCGCATTGGAGGAGGCGGGCACGGCCAACACGGCGGACACCAAAAGCAAAAAGCCCCAAGCCAATGCTCGCACGTTGAGTTCTCCTTAAGCGGAACCGAGCCCGGTTTCTGGGCACACGGTACCGGTTTTAAACATGCAAACGGCCGCGCAAATGGAGCGTAGATTACGAGAGCTGATTTGTCTAAAAGTCAGACAGTGACGATAAACGGCCCACCGCGAATGGCAGGCCCGATAATCCGAGTCTGCTTTAAGAATCGATGAACGCGCGCAGGCGCTTCGAGCGTGACGGATGGCGCAGCTTGCGAAGCGCCTTGGCCTCGATCTGCCGAATACGCTCGCGTGTGACGTTGAAGTCTTGGCCGACTTCTTCGAGCGTATGGCTCGACTCTTCACCGATACCGAAACGCATGCGGAGAACCTTTTCTTCGCGCGGCGTGAGCGTCGCGAGCACGCGACGGGTCTGCTCCGCGAGATTCAAGTTCACGATCGCCTCCGAGGGATTGATGACCTTCTTGTCCTCGATAAAATCGCCGAGGAGCGAGTCTTCTTCTTCGCCCACCGGGGTTTCGAGCGAGATCGGCTCTTTCGCGATCTTCAGAACCTTACGGACCTTGTCGATCGGCATCTCCATCTTGGCTGCGATCTCTTCGGGAAGCGGCTCGCGGCCGAGCTCCTGAACGAGGTAGCGCGAAATACGAACGAGCTTGTTGATCGTCTCGATCATGTGCACCGGAATACGAATCGTGCGCGCCTGGTCGGCGATCGCGCGCGTAATGGCCTGACGGATCCACCAGGTGGCGTACGTCGAAAACTTGTAACCGCGGCGATACTCGAACTTGTCGACGGCTTTCATCAAACCGATGTTGCCCTCTTGAATGAGATCGAGGAACTGCAGACCGCGGTTCGTGTACTTCTTCGCGATCGACACCACGAGACGGAGGTTCGCTTCGACGAGCTCGGCTTTCGCGGCGTCGGCTTTGCGCTCACCCTTCCAGATCGCGGTGTACGTTTCTTTGATCCACTTGAAGTTCATCTGCGTTTCTTGCTCGATGCGGTCCAAGCGGTAGCGGGCGTCATGCGCGCGCATATAGTACGACTTGAAGGCCTCGAAGTTCAGACCGGTCTCTTTGGTCATCTTCGTGATCTCTTTGTCGTTGTTGCTGATCTTTTCGAAACGGCCGTAGAGATTCGCCTCGTCGCCCGAGAACGTGCGATCGACACCTTCTTTGACGCGCTTGCGGAGCTCGGCAATGCGGTTCACGAGGTTGCGGAACTTGATCACGATGCGATCGATCGTTTTGCGGTTGAAGTTGATCTCTTCGAAGTGCGACATGGCCGCGTCGTTCAGCGCGCGCAGCTCTTCGTCGGCTTTCTTGAGAGCCGCTTCGCTCGATTTTTCGTCACGGAGAACCGCGAACGGCTTCTCGGCCTTCTTTTGATATTTTTTAACTTCGCCGATGAGCTGCTGAATCTTCTCGACGTACTCTTGCTCGTCGTACTGGGTCTCTTCGTCTTCGAGACCGCGGAAGATCGAGCGAACCTTGATACGGCCGGCTTTTACGCGCTCACCGAGATTGATGATCTCT
>DASUEL010000504.1:0-3569 GCA_036275095.1 Bdellovibrionales bacterium | reverse complement strand
GGCCAGGACCCGAAGATAATTATGAAGTAGGCCCGAACGCGCGCGCACAAGGCTTTATGCCTTCACGCATTCCGGCATGTCAACGGTCACGCTTTGCCGATTTGTTGCTCAATCCAGTTCAGAAACTCGGGGAGCGGCAGCGCGCCGGAGACGCGGTCCCGCTCCAGCCCTCCGCTGAAAAACGCGAGCGTGGGAATGCTACGAATCTGATACAGGTCGCCACTCAATGGATTGGCCTGGGTGTCGACCTTCACGAAGAGGATATGCGCCGAGAGAAGCTCGGCCGCCTGCTGAAACACGGGCGCGAAGGATCGGCACGGCCCGCACCACGGCGCCCAAAAATCGACGACGATCGGGAGACTCGATTTTTGCAGAAGGGCCTGCAAGTCGGCCGCGCCGAGCTGGCTGATGCCCTGTTTGAAAGGAAGCTCGGTCTTGCACTTGCCGCATGAGGCGGGCGCGGTCGCGAAAACCTTCACGCGGTTGAGGGCGCGGCACGACGGACATATCGAAATGCTCGACGCGTCTTTGAGCTCGGCTTCGCTGCTGTTGGACATACCGTTGAACATTACCTCACTCCCGGGAGCGCTATCAATGCCGTGATTTGTTCATTGAAGTTTTTTGGTGCTGTGAAGAATTCTTCACCGGCCTTTGGCACCGAAGACCCATTCGTCTGTTAATGGCGTAGTGAACGTCCTGGGAGACATTTATGGCCAATACGGACTACCAAACGAACATGGGGCGCGCGCGCGGGCCGAACTCGGGGGCTAGCAGCAGCTCGACGGGCGTGCGTGCATTCGACAATACGATTCAAAAAGCAATGGTTTACCTCAACGAGCTTTCCGACGAGCTGGGACTCGAAAGCCGGGAGCGGGCGTACTCTTTGATGCGGGCCGTGCTGCACGTGATGCGCGATATCGTACCGCAAGAGACCGCCGTGAAGCTTGGGGCGCAGCTGCCTCTGATTTTGCGAGGCATGTACTACGACGGCTGGTCTTTCGGTTCATACGAAAAGTGCCACTCCCGAGACGAGCTCTTCGAGCGCGTGCGGGCGCGATTCAGTCCGGAAGATCAGGCGCATCAAGATGATGAAAGCCCGGCGCTCGATCCCGAGCGGGTCGTGCGCGCGGTGAACGGCGTTTTGGCACGGCATTTATCGCTTGGCGAGATCGAAAAAGTACGTGCGACTTTGCATGAAAGCCTGAAGGATCTCTGGCCCGGCGAATCCGTTCACTAGGCGGTTCGGGCCGGCTGCGGAGCGGGTGAAACGGTCCGCGTCGATTGCATGTTGTAGAGGAGCAAGACCGCAAGCGCACTCGAGGTGATGGCGATCAGCCCGACTCGATCGTAATGCGCGAGCCGCCCGTCGGAGAGTGTCACCACGGTCGCGCCCGCGACCGCGGCGCCGATGGAGGACGACAGCTGCTGGACTGAGCTCGTCAGGCTCATGAAGCTTCCGCGCTTTTCGGGCGGCACCGACGACGTCATCATCGTCATGACCGGAATCATGCGGCCGCCCATGCAAATGAACATGATTGCGACGATCACGAGCAAAAGCCAGACCGGGATCACACTGAGATTTGTGATGATGTAGAACGGGACCAGTGAGATTGTGATCCCGATGAGTGCCACGCGCCGGTAGCCGAACCGGTCAGACAAACGGCCCCACGCCGGGCTCGAAAAGATCGTGCAAAAACCGCCAACCAAATACACGAGCGGTAATTGGGCCTCGGGCAAACCCGCATTCGCGACCAGCGACGGGCTCAAAAACGGAATTATGGTGAATTGCCCGAAAATGAGAAGCGCCATAAACAGGAGTCGCGCGGCCGTCTGGCGCGTGCTGACGAGCTCGATCACCACTCTGAGCGGCGGGTCGCGCTTGCGCGCAAGATGCGCGTTCATGGGCGGCAGAAGCGTTGAAAGCGCAACGGCCATGAAGAGCGCCATTGTGCCGAGAAACACGAACGGCGCGTGCCAATTGAACAGATTGGCCAGATAGAGGCTGAACGGAACGCCGAGCACGGAGGCCGCGGAAAAGCCGGCCATGACGATGCCCATGGCGGTGCCGCGCCGGTCGGGCGCGATCGCGTCACCGATGATGGCCATCACGACCGAGCTCAGAACGCCTCCGAAGGCCCCGGCGGTCGAGCGCGCCGCCGCCAGGAGCAGAAAACTCGGGGCAACCGAGCATAAGAGCGTGCCGACCGCGAATCCGATCGTCAGAAACACCAAGGCTCGTTTTCGGTCGAAGCGATCGAGAAAGAACGCGGCCAGAAAACCCATGATCCCGGCCGTAAAGGTGTACGACGAGATGACGAGACCGAACTGGGCGGGCGTCATTTGCAGCTCGCGCATCACGACCGGCCCTAACGGCATCATGATCATGAAATCGACAATGTGATTGAATTGGATCGTGGCGAGAAAAAACAGGAGAAGCTTCTCTTGGCGCGTGAACATGACTCACGATTTACCATGCGCGCGCTAGAACTGGAATCCAATTCCCACGGTCAAGTAGACGCCGCTGAAGTCGACGTCGACGGCCGCGCCGTTGGTTCGCGTCAGCTTCTGATCGCCGTTCTTGACTTCGGGCGCGCGGGCGTAAAGGTAACCGGCCTCGCCGTGCAGAGCGAAGCGGCCGAAATTGAAGCGGCCGAGGCCGAAGCCGCGTGCGACCGGCTGGGTGGGAGCGGAGTAGGTGGTTTTGTTGTTGCCGGTGCCGGTGGTCACCGCGAACGCCGTCGAGACTCCGGCCGTGAGGCCGACGCCGACTTGAAACTTTTTCGGCTCGGTCATCGCTTTCAAGACGAGCGAGAAGTCGGAAAGGCCGGTGCCGAGCTCGAGTTTCGCGCCGCTTTGCGTGCCCGAAACGCCGCCGCCCGTGATGGTGTATCGGGCGCCGATGCCGTTATTCGCGGCCGAGACGAGAATGATTTCTCCGGCTATGAAGCTCGCGTTCGAAAATTTTCCGAGATCCTCGGTCGTGGAGGCATCGTTGTTTACGTCGTCGACGTAATTGTTCAGACCGCCGCCTGCGAGACCTTGCCGCCCGATTAGAAAGGCGTTCAGCTCAAAGTCCTTCTGAACCTGGGCCTGAGCTTTGATCGCTAGGAACGCGGTCGCGAACACTAAGACGAATTTGATCATGATCCATGATTATCGCGGTGCCGGAGAGAGCAGAACAAGTCCCGATTTGCCGGCCTTTGGGCCCGCTCCAACCCAGCCTGTTTATGGAAGCAAAAAATTTTAAACACCATACCGCGCCAGATAGCCCCTTAAAACACGATATTCCGAGAGAAAGGTGGGTCCGGTTGAGACGGGAGTGTTCAAACTTTGTCACGGTGACTAATATTTTTTTAAACGATTCCGAATTCTAAAAGCCCGACCTGCACGGTGAGCGAGCTGGAGTTTTATATTTGTTCCGGGCCCTGGTACGTCGATTGCTCTAAACATCAGGTAACGAGGGGATATCGCATGAACGACAATTCGTCTCAACTTGATACTGAAATCGAAAATGACACTGAAAAGTCTCAACAAGACTCGACGAAAGGCCGAAACGTAGAGGAGACGGC